>NZ_SZPP01000006.1:0-71605 GCF_030263775.1 Candidatus Jettenia sp. AMX1 | reverse complement strand
TAACGTGCTCATAAAGATGGCCGATCCGGTTTTTCTTGGTTACCATGCAGGGAGCAAAGCAGAGATATCGTTAAAGGTTGTTAAAAAACGCCATGCGGAAGAAAAGGTAGGCATTGTAGGATATATCGACGGGCGTCTCCATATTGCTGAATATAGTGAACTCAGCCAGGAAGATATGTATGCCAGAAATGGGAATGGTATGCTGAAATATAATGCGGGAAGTATTGGGGTGCATATGATCCATATTGACTTTCTCGAAAAAGTATACCGAATGGAAAATTCTCTTCCCTACCATGTAGCCTTCAAAAAGGTGTCCTGTCTGAATGAGAAAGGAGATATGGTAAATCCTGAGAAGAATAATGCTGTTAAATTTGAGAGGATCCTCAGGGTAATGTTATTGGCCTCATAGAGATTAGTCCTCATTTTGCCCTGGATGAAGAGGAATTACGAAGTAAGATAGATACACAATTTCAGTTTGACGGACTTCTGAACCTTAAAGAACACTTACGAATCGATAGACAAAAATGCATGAATATCTTAAGCCCTACATAGCTTTGGCATGGATTTCATTTGCTCTCGTTTATTGTTTTTCATTTCCCGGGACTAAGTATACAAGTCCGGAGGTTTTTTCTCGCCTGGAAATCCCCTATACCATGAATAGTTGGAAAGGTATTGATATAAGAGACGAATGGAATTTAGAAGATAAAAAATATAATTTTATCAGTCAGATTCTCGAACGCAGGTATGTAAATGCACATAATAAAAATCTGTTTTTCTCTATCCTGAATGCAGGTAATTTTCATAACCCAAAGGTCTGCTCCCACGGCGCTGGCTTTAAAGTAAGTGAGCTCAATGATCAGGAATTTCATCTGGCAGGTCGTACACTAAAAACCCATGCTCTCTATGCTCAAAAAAATACCGAAGGCTTTTTGTTAATCTATTGGATTTGTATTGATAAAGGCATTGTAGATTGGACTAAACAGAAAATAAAAGAGTTATATTTCTCATTATTTAATAAAAACAGGGTGGGCTTCATGATACGGCTTGCTATTCCCAGCACGGAAGATACCCTGGAGGACGCGCTTGCCTTGGCACAGGAGTTTGTTCACGATTTATATCGGGGACTCACACCAAAAGATGCCGATTATATTTTTGGAAGTAAAAAATAACACTATGATATGAAAAGGAACTCTCTATCTGTTGTTCATCTAAAATAGTGGCAATCTATGGAATTGTATGTTACATCAAACATAAGGAATCGGATCTACCGCATGTGCTTCTTTAAAGGCTTTTAGGCGCAGGAAACAGCTATGGCACAACCCACACGCTTTATCGGTATTCTTGTAACAAGACCAACTGAGATGAAGAGGAGCCATCAAAGAAAGGCCCTTGGTAACAATTTCAGATTTACTCTTCCCTATGAGTGGTGTTTCTACCTCAAGAAATGTTGTTGGCTTTGTTCCTGCCTTAATCAGCTTATTAAATATCTCATAATATACCGGCTTACAGTCAGGATAACCGGGGCTATCCTGCTCTACAGCGCCAATAAATATCTTCCGCGCCCCAATTACCTCCCCCCAGGAGACAGCAATCGTTAAAAAAATGGTATTTCTAAAAGGAACATAAGAAGTCGGGATTTCTTTATTATGTAACTGTGCCTCCTGAATGTTCATGCGATGGTCGGTTAAACTCGAACCTCCGATCTTCCTGAGATAATCAATGTCTGAGATGAGGATTCTTTCGTCAGGTATACGATAGTATAACGCAATTTCGCGAAATGCCTTCAACTCTCTTGCTTCAGTGCGCTGACCATAATTAACGTGTAAGAATGCAAGCTCGTACTGCGTGTCTGCAATAGCTGATGTTACGCAGCTATCCATACCTCCGCTTACGAGCACAATTGCTAAATCTTTCATACTATCAAACACCCCTCGTGTGTGGTTCCCATATATACTTGTGAAGCTGCAGTTGAAATCTCACCTTGAGATTGTCTTCCAAAATCCATTGTACAACGGATCGTGGAGCGATTGTATTAAAAACTGTTCCTAACAATACCTTCGCAATTTCTGATAAATTATATTTTTGTATCACATCCTTCGTCCATTTGTAATCGTCTCTGGAAGCTAAAACAAATTTTACCTCGTCTGATTGCCTTAAATAGGCGATATTTTGCCAGTGCATTGTATGACTCATAGTACTACCAGGACACTTTATATCCATAATCGTTACAGCTTTCTCCGGTATCGTACGAATATCATAACTGCCATTTGTTTCTACCAGTACCGTATAATTTTTATCGAGCAGCCTTTGAATCAATAACGGTGTATCTTCATTTGATAAAGGCTCGCCGCCCGTTATGCAAACCAAATTGGATGAAAAGTCATGAATACTTTCAAGAATCGAATTCATTGACATTTCTACTCCATCTTCATAGGCATAGGTAGTATCGCAATAACGACAACGCAAGTTACAACCTGTTATCCGTATGAAAGTACACGGCAAGCCAGCATAAGAGGTCTCCCCCTGAATACTCTTAAATATTTCATTAATTTTCATACATTACTATCTTTAGCAATTTGATGTATAGGAATTTCAATTACATAGGGCAACCCTTTAGGGTTGCTATCCCGGCGCATATATTCTGGCGGGGCGGCAAGGCTAAAGCCTTGCCCTACGTCTGATAAAAGATAAAAGTGCCGAAAGCCTAATTTATAGGGTGAGGCTTTAACCTTGTGGTAGCAACCCTAAAGGGTTGTCTTACAGAAATATTATACGGCAAAAACTTCTTTTTTAGCAAATTTTTTAGTTTTATCCACAACACTCCGTTTGTCATTCCCACGCAGCTTGTCTTCGAGGAAACTGGAGAGTGGTAATCCAGTTGAGTGTCAGCTATAAAATAATTATTGAATAGTCGAATTGATTATGAGATAGTATGGTGCAAATTTAGGGGGTAAAATACCCATAGCATCCTCATGGTCAATTTCTCTATAAGAAAGGAGAAAGATTATGTCAACAATTCTAAAAGACGACGTTTTACGTGAAAAGCATCCGGATAATGTTAATAAAGAAAAGATCGATAAGATAATGAATACGATAGTCGATCAATCGAAAACAATACACGAGAAAGACACGGAAGTTAAGACCAGAACATCTTCAGACCCGTTGAAATCTAAGGAAAGCAAGAGTATAACAGAGTCTATCTTTAGTAAAGAAATAGTAATAGATGGAGAAAGCGAATCTGATCTTGACGAGTTAAGAAATCGCCTTACACGAGAATTAAAACCATCAAATGAGATTGAATCGATTATGGTAGATCGTATTATTTCGAGTATGTGGCGACTGAAGCGATGTCTGAAGATTGAAGGTCAGATAATGGACTACGCCGCTTCTTGTGTTCAGGAGTACGAGCAAGGATTTTTCAGGACAAGAAAGAGGACAAATGTTGAGATGAAACAGCTAAAGGCATTGAAAATAGCTGAGGATAAAACGAAACTAAAGGATCTGTCTGAGTACGAGACTATGTTGGAAAGACAAATATACCGTGCATTAGGCAAACTGAGCAAACTGAAGAAACAGGAATCAAAACAGGAGAGGATGGCTTCAAGAAAAAGCAAATAAATTATGGTATTATATCGAATTCGCTTTTGTGATATAATCCAGAAAGGCGAAAAATTCAGAAATCTAATCAATTTAATCAGGATGGCAGGAAAACAGTCAATAATTGTAACATAATATATATTATCAGACGTTGTAAATTTGTTTCATGTAAGGCAAGGCTTCAAGCCTTGCCTCCTTAAATGGCTGCCCTGCATTTCGATTTCTATACATAATCAGGCGAGTTAAAGAATATTATTGACAATGTAAATTATGTCTGATACGATGGTCTTTCTCATTTTTGGATTATGCTGAGTGGATACTATGTCGTTTGTTAGGCAGATTATTAATAAGGAGAATAATTTTGAACGCAGAAGAGATTGAAAAAGGTGTAACCGCTATTGTGGCTGAGGTTACAGAGCTGGATGAAAAAGAAATTTGGGCTAAAAGAGATGCAAATTTCTTTAAAGATCTTGAAATTGACTCTCTTTTAGCCCTTGAAATTCTTGCTCTTATTGAAAAGAAATTTAAGGTGCAAATTCCGGAAGAAAAGCTTGTTGATATTACATCGCTGGCAGCTACGATCGATTTAACAAAATCTGTCTTAGCTGAAAGCGGAAAACTTTCATCTTAAAATACATCTGACATACAAAGTGTGATAATTTCAGGACAATTAGGCAATGATGCAAGAAGAGAAGATTTTTACAGTATGATATCTTTTGAGGAAATCAGATCCCTTCTCCCTCAAAAATATCCTTTTATATTTATTGATAAAGTTATTGAGTTTGAAGAAGGGAAAAAAATTGTTTGTGTAAAAAATGTTTCTGGCAATGAACCAGTTTTTGTCGGACATTTCCCTGACTTTGCTATTATGCCTGGCGTTTTAATTATCGAGGCAATGGCACAGGCTTCTATTATCCTATTCAGGAAAAGCCTTCCTCCTATACAAAGCGGTAAGGATACGGTTTTTTTGCTGGCGTCAATTGGCAATGCAAGATTTACAAAACCCGTCTTCCCTGGCGATCAACTCCTTATAGAAATCAATGTAGAAAAGATTGTATCGAAAGGAGCTATTATTCAGGCAACGGTAAAAGTTGATGAAAAAGCAGTTGCTAAGGCTACCTTAACTTTTGGAATTGCTGAAAAAAGTGCATTACTATAAACTATGAATAAACGTGTAGTTATAACAGGCGTAGGAATGATTACCCCTATCGGTTCAGGAAAGGATATTTTCTGGAATTCCCTTATTGCCGGGGTATCAGGTGTCGATAAGGTATCATGTATTGATACCTCTGAATACAAGGTCCATAAAGGATGTGAGGTTAAGAACTTCGATTATTCAAACTATATAAAGGACGGTGTTCTTAAAAAAATTGGTAAAGGTTCACAATTCGGAATTGCAGCCGCAAAGCTAGCCTTAAATGACGCCATGCTCGATTTGAATGCGATTAATCTGGAAAGGATAGGTGTTTCTGTAGGTACGACTGCGGGAGAAATACAAATCCTGGAAAAAGTCAATTATATAAGACACAGAGATGGCGAAGACAAAGTTGCTCCCGATCTGTTTTTAATGCATCCATGTAATAATATCCCTGCTAATATTGCCATCGAATTTGGATTTAAAGGTCCCAATACTATTATTCCCACTGCTTGTGCAGCCGGCAATTATGCAATCGGATATGCATACGATTTAATTAAATTCGGGAGGGTAGATATGATGATCGCTGGCGGTTCAGACCCTTTTTCGAAGGTTGCATATACGGGATTTGCACGATTAGGCGCTATTGCTCCGGAAATATGTCAGCCTTTTGATAAAAACAGAAAAGGTATGATGGTTGGTGAGGGAGCTGGCATGCTCCTTCTGGAATCACTTGATCATGCATTACAGAGGAATGCCCCTATTTATGCGGAAATAACCGGTTACGGACTCAGTTGCGATGCATATCATATAACCATCCCCCATCCGGACGGGGAAGGTGTCGTCTCTGCAATGAAAAAGGCATTAAAAAATGCAGACTTAAGACCTGAAGATGTCCAGTACATCAGTGCTCACGGAACAGGCACACCCGCAAACGATAAAGCGGAAACGATTTCAATCAAAAAGGTGTTTGGGGATAAACCAAAACATCTCACTATCAGTTCAATAAAATCAATGATAGGACATACCATGGGCGCTGCAAGCGCAATTGAGGCAATTACTTGCGCTTTGGTTGTTCAAAATGATATTATCCCCCCTACGATTAATTATGAGACCCCTGATCCGGAATGCGACCTGGATTATGTTCCTAACGTTGCAAGAAAACAGGAAGTAAACATTGCACTTAATAATGCTCACGCATTTGGTGGTAACAACAGTTGTTTAGTTGTGAAAAAATTTAAAAGAGGCTCTTGATGGAAAAAACGAGGATTGTTATTACGGGTGTTTCGGTTCTCTCGTCTATTGGAACAGGTAAAGATGTTTTCTGGGAAAATTTAACCAACGGTGTATCGGGCATAAAGCCTATCACCTTATTTGATGTAAGTAGCTTTAATAGCAAGCAAGCGGGAGAAATTTCTGATTTTGATGCAAAAGTTTACCTTGGACAAAAGGGAATTCGCCACATTGACCGTACATCCCTTCTTGTATCATCCGCAGCAGTTCTTGCCATCAAAGATGCCAATCTTGAAAATACTACATACAACGAAGAAGAGCTGGGTATTGTTGTGGGATCTACCTATGGCAGCATAGACAGCATTAGCTCTTTTGATTTCCAGTCATTGCGTGAAGGTCCGAACTATGTTAACCCTATGGACTTTCCCAATACCGTATTAAATGCACCAGCAAGCCGGGCATCGATTTTCTGTAAGGCAACCGGGTTGAATACAACCATCTCAAATGGCGTTACCAGCAGTATCGATGCGGTCATTTATGCCTCTGATTTCCTCCGTATGGGCCGTGTTAAAGCTGTATTAGCAGGTGGCGTACATGGATTGACTCATGATATATTTTGGGGGTCGCATAATTCTAAAATTTTATCGGGAAGCAGATATGGAACCCTGGAAATTTGTGCGCCTTTTGATAAGAGGCGTAACGGAATGGTTATTGGTGAAGCATCAGCCCTGGTCGTCCTTGAGACTCTGGAAAATGCACTGAAAAGGAACGCTCATATTTATGCAGAAGTCAAAGGTTATGGAACGGCATTCGAGCCGAAAATGGTTATAAGTAAGGATTATCAAATAGACGGTAACAGAAGGGCCGTTATAAACGCCATTCAGGATGCCGGTCTCACGCTCCACGACATCTCCTACATATCCGCTAATGCTTATTCCGGGGTATACGGCGATGCGATGGAAACTCAGGTTATTAAAGAAGTCTTTGGTATGCGGGCGAATCTTATCCCTGTAACAGCCATTAAATCTATGACAGGCGAGTGTTTTGATGCTTCGGGTGCATTGCAAACAGTAGCTGCAGTCATGTCTGTTAACACCCATATAATTCCACCTACCATTAATTATAAGGAACGAGACGAGAATTGTGACCTAAGTTATGTGACCCAGAAAAGTACTTTACCGGCCAAGAACATTCTCATAAATTCCTTCTCACGATTAGGTAACAACTCTTCCCTCATTATCTCCAAATACAAAAGATAATTCATGGTGCCTTCCACCGGTTATATTCGATCCACAAAAAATGACCTGTTGTATCCTCATTATGATGTAGTTGTTATTGGTACGGGCATTGCTGGTTTAGTTTGTGGCGCCTTTCTTGCCAAAAGTGGAAAGAGGGTTCTCCTGGTAGAGCAGCATTCCATTCCTGGCGGCTATTGCACTTCTTTTAAGAGAAAAGGTTTTACCTTTGATGCAGCTGTTCATCATATTGGAGGTTGTGGAAGGTGGAGTGTTGTCGGTCGCTGTTTAAAAATACTTGGGATTGAAATGGATTTCTACCCTCTGGATCCTATGGATCACCTGATATTCCCCGGCTTCAGTATTGAAATTCCCGCAGATCTGGATGAATATATTGCTCGTTTACAAAACCGTTACCCTTCAGAAAAAGATGCTATTAAAAATTTCTTCCAGGATTTTATAAAACTCTATCGTGCTACATTCAACAATGAAAAAAGCCAAATTATCGATAAATATAAAAACCATACCTACCATGATATGTTACATGATTATTTTACTACTGAAGAACTCAAGATGGTACTTTCCGGTCAATGGGGTTACATAGGACTCCCCCCTACTCAGGCCTCTGCGATTGCCATGTGTCAAATGATGATCAATTATCTCAAGGATGGCGCCTTTTTCCCTGTAGGCGGTACGCAAGAGTTTGCTAATGCAATTTTTAAGAAATTTATTGATTTTGGCGGACACGTTATGTTATCATCCAGAGCCGAAAAAATAGTATTGAATAAGAAAACCGCCATTGGTGTTAAACTGCAAAACGGTAAAGAGATAGTAGCAAGCCTGGTGGTTTCAAATATTGATGTTCGGCAAACTTTCTTTGAGTTACTAAAAGATAAAATTGATGTATCATTCCTCCAAAAAATTGAAGGAATGAAAGAGAGTTGCTCTTTTTTTCTTTTATATCTGGGATTAGGAAGCAATATAGATTTAACGGGCTTAAAAAGAGGATTTTATCATACTGCTACAGATAGTCGTTATCAGGATGACGAGTGGATGTATATATCAGTTCCAACAAAGATATGCCCAACCCTTGCGCCGTCGAACAAACAAATAATTTCAGTAGTTGTTTCCATGAAAGAGGGAATATACAAGGATGTTAAAAGCTGGAAATCTTTTAAAGAAGACATAATTGCAAACACGATAAAAAGATTGGAGAAATACCTTCCTGAAATTAAAAAATATATCGAAGTAAAAGAGGCGGCTACTCCAAAAACCCTGGAGCGTTACACGTTAAATACCCATGGAGCCGCTTACGGTTGGGCGGTTACCCCAGATCAGATGTGGGAAAATAGGTTGCCACATGAGACGCCTGTTGACAATTTATATTTAGCTGGACATTGGACAAGACCAGGCCCTGGAATTTCCGCTGTGGTCTCTTCGGGTTGGAGTGTTGCTAATTTAATTATGGAGAATTGGAGGCAAATGATATGAGTAAAAAAATGATGTTGATCAATCCACATAAACCGGGTAGGCATGGAGAAGAAAGTATTACGGTAATTGTCCAAATGCCTTTGAATCTTGCTTATATTGCTGCCCTTACACCAGGTGATTGGGAATTTGATGTTATAGATGAAAATATTGAACTGGCAATCGATGATAAAGACGAAATTACCTTTAAACCCGTAGACCTTGTATGTATCACAGCAGTAACCTACCAGTCTCCAAGGGCTTATAAGATTGCTACAGCGTGTAAAAAAAAGGGTATGACGGTAATAATGGGTGGAATACATGCATCGGTAATGCCGGAAGAGGCCGCAAAATATGTTGATTCAGTTTTTGTAGGAGAAGCTGAAGAGGTGTGGCCTCAGGTTATAAAAGATTTTGAAGAAGGAAAGCTGAAAAAGACCTATCAGGGAGGGCTTCCCCCTTTAAGTTTAATGAAGAAGGTATATCCTAATCGTGAATTGATGAAGAAAAAGTACAACTATAAATTCTCTTCTATCGTTACAACAAAAGGATGCCCCAACTATTGTGATTTCTGTAGTGTGCCTACTTTCCAGGGAAGAAAGTTCAGAGAAAGACCTTATGAAGACGTACTCGATGAGATGGCAGCAACAGATTATAAGGGTTTAATGCTGGCAGAAGACAATTTTTATGGTCACGGTAAAAAATCAAACGAAAGGGCAAGAGACCTCTTTAAGGGTATGGTCGAACGTGGTATCCATAAAGATTGGTTAGGATTCACCGCCTTAAATATCTCTCAAGACCCGGAAACACTGGATTATATGGCAAAAAGTGGTAATTTTGGCATGCTTATTGGCATAGAATCTACCAACGAAGCGGTATTACAAAAGATGAATAAACGGGTAAATCTTAAACTGGGAACTGATAGTTATTTTGACTGCATTCAGAAGATTCATAATGCAGGGTTAGTTGTCTGGGGATCTGTAGTATTTGGGGCCGATGGAGATGATAAAGATTCCTTTAAGAGAATGACCGAGTTTATATTGGAAAATAATATTGATATCCTTACCTTCGGTATTAACTGCCCCTTCCCGAAAACACAGCTTTATGCACGATTGGATTCGGAAAAGAGAATTTTCAGAAAGAATTATCCGGAGGATTGGCAATATTATGATACTGCTCATGTAGTTCACCGTTTTGTAGATATGACATTAGAGAACTTTATCGATGGTATGCAATATGTTTATGATCATATTTATGCAGGTGATAGTTTAAGAACACGCTTCAGAAATTCTATTAAGACAACGAAAAATCCGAGAAATTCTATGTTTGCATTTAGGGTAGGCTCAGACTGGAAACAAGTATTTGAGCAGGTATTGCAGAACCTGAAAGAATTATATGATTCAGGTGATTATTATAAGGACTGCTACAAATCAGGTACAGTACCTGTTTCAAACCCTGTCATGGAAACTGTTACCACGTAACGAAGCGATTATCCAGCTTGATTTACAAGGCACATCAATCTCAACACCCTTGATGTGCCTTTATAATTAATGAGAATCTATGATTTCTGTATGTAACGGGTATCGAAACAAAAAATATTTCGTAAATCTTTAATCCGAAAAAGGAGGTTATACTATCATGATCGGTAAATTGCTATCTTTATCCATGGAAAAATCGGTTATCCCGGATATTAGTCCAAAAACAATCGTAATTGTTGCTGTTGCACTTATATTTGTTATATTATTTACATGGAAAAAGGAAGGATAATTGTCCGAAAAAAGAGTTACGTATGACCTTGTAATTATCGGTGGAGGACCAGGCGGCTATGTAGCTGCTATTAAAGCTGCTCAGTTAGGATTAAAAACAGCTCTTATTGAAAAGGATAAGGTTGGTGGTGTTTGCTTGCACCAGGGGTGTATCCCAACAAAAGCACTTCTCCATTCTGCAGATCTTTACAGTAAATTTACGAAATCAACTGAATATGGAATTATCGCTGATAGATTAGGTATTAATTACCCACAATTTCACCGGCGTAAAGAATCGGTAGTTAAACGGTTATTCCAGGGGGTGCAGTTCCTCCTCAAGAAGAATGATGTGAACGTTATTAAAGGTAAAGGGCGGCTTACGTCTTTACACGAGATATTGATTGAAAAAAATGAAACAGACCTTGATACAATAACTGCGAAGAATATTATTCTTGCTACGGGATCCACACCTTTCATTCCAAAAGAAATTCCTCATGATGGCAAATTTGTATTTACCAGCGATGATATACTGCTCTTGGAAGAAATTCCTAAATCCATGATTATTGCAGGCGGAGGCGCCGTTGGTGTGGAATATGCTTACCTGTTTAACATCCTTGGAACTAAGGTAACAATGATCGAGCGTATGGATACGATCCTCCCTGGCGAAGATAAAGAGATAAGTACTATTTTAAGGAAAGTTTTTACCAAAAGAGGAATAGAAACCTTAACGGATACCTCCTTAGAAACAGTCGAGGTTCGGCAAGGCGTTCGTGTAAAGATAGAAAGAAAAAACAACACCCCTCCCTCCCCTACTTCAGGAGAAAGGAGAGATTATCTGGAGGCAGATTGTCTGCTCATTGCGTTAGGTAGAGCACCTGCGTTACAAGATCTGGGGATTGAAAATTTGTCATTGGATTTTCAAGGGAAGTATCTTCAGATTAACGAGACTATGGAAACCAGCAAAAAAGGGCTCTTTGCAATCGGAGATATTACGGGTCCGCCGCTTCTTGCTCATAAGGCATCAAAACAAGGGTTACATGCTGTTTCTCACATTGCAGAGAAAAAAACTACCGCACTACCGTATCACAATATACCAAGAGTAACGTATTGCTCTCCCCAGGTAGCTGGTATAGGATTTACTCAGGAAGAGGCAGAAAGGAAAGGATACAAAATAAAAGTTGGTAAATTTCCACTTATTGCAAATAGCAAAGCCATTATCGAAGGGGAATATGGAGACGGGATCATAAAGATTATTACTGATGAAAAATATGGTGAGATATTAGGGGCACATGCCCTAGGCCCGAATGTCGGTGAATTCATGTGGGGTATGTCACTGACTACTGTTCTTGAAGGAACAATCACTGAATTATCAAATACGATATTCCCCCACCCTACCCTTTCAGAGGCTATTCTTGAGGCTGCCCATGCAGCTATTGGTCAATCTATACACCTATAAATATGTTATAAAAAATGAATAACGAAACAAAAATTGCCTATTTTTCAATGGAGATCGGCCTCTCCAATGATATACCAACCTATAGTGGCGGTCTTGGTGTTCTTGCAGGAGATACGATAAAATCATGCGCAGATCTTAAGATACCACTTGTTGCTGTTACCCTTATCTCAAAAAAGGGTTATTTTCGCCAGGATATTGATTCCAGCGGAAGACAGACCGAGTCTCCTATACATTGGGACCCGTCCAAATTTATGATACGTATATCAAAGAGAGTTATGGTTTTTATTGAGGGGCGTAAGGTCTTTATTCAAGCCTGGAGCTATAAAATAAAAAGCATTACCGGAGGTGAAGTAGATGTCCTGTATCTCGATACTGATGTTGAAGAGAATACCAGCGAAGATCGGGAGATAACGGCTGTTCTTTATGGCGGTGATGATAGTTATCGGCTCAAACAGGAGGTTGTACTTGGTATTGGCGGTGTACGAATGCTTCGTGCCCTTGGGTACCATATTAAAAAATATCACATGAATGAAGGACATGCCAGCTTACTAACACTAGAACTTCTCTTAAAAAACAAAAGAGATGTTGAGAGTGTATGGCATGAGCAATGGGTTTGGGATTTTGACGCCGTAAAAGATCTGTGTGTCTTTACAACCCATACCCCTATTGAGGCTGGCCATGACCGGTTCTCTTACGATCTTGTAAAAAAAGTTCTTGGCGATATTGTCCCGTTGGAGCAGTTGAAAAAACTCGGGGGTGAAAAGTACCTGGATATGACGCTCCTTGCGTTAAACTTAAGTGAATATGTTAATGGTGTGGCAAAAAAGCATGGTGAAGTATCAAAGAATCTTTTCCCTGGCTATGAGATTTATGCAATTACCAATGGAGTTCATTCGTTTACATGGACATGCCAAAGTTTTAAACAATTGTATGATAAATATATCCCCGGCTGGGCCAATGAGCCAGAATTATTTGTCCGGGCAGAAACTATTCCTGATTCAGAATTATGGCAGACACACCTTTCTGCGAAGAAAGACCTCATTGAGTATGTAAAAGAGGCCACGAGTATAGAATTGGATCCTCATGTTTTAACAATTGGATTTGCAAGAAGATTCACTTCTTATAAGCGGGCTGATTTATTATTCTTAGACATGGAGCAGCTCTTACATATTTGTGAGAAAGGCAAGTTACAAGTTATCTATGCTGGAAAGGCGCATCCTAAGGATGGGCCCGGCAAGGATATTATAAAAAAGATCAATGACCTTGTAAAAATAAATAATGATAAGATCAAGATTATTTTTTTGAAGGACTATAACATTAAGATGGCTTTAAAGTTAATATCCGGAGTCGATGTCTGGCTAAATACGCCGCAACGCCCACGGGAGGCGTCTGGTACAAGCGGTATGAAGGCATCTCACAACGGTGTAATTAACTTTAGCATTCTGGATGGGTGGTGGATTGAGGGACATATTGAGGGAATTACTGGCTGGTCTATCGGACCAAAGCCCACGGAATCTTCACTTACCATAGTCAATGATAAAACAGATGCTGAAGATCTCTACAACAAATTGGAGAATATTATTATCCCTATGTACTATCACGATCAAGATCAGTGGATAAAGGTTATGAAAAATTCTATTGGTAAAATTGCCTATTATTTCAATAGCCATCGCATGATGCGGCGGTATGTAACAGAAGCTTATCTCAGCTAAACATGATTAAAAATCTCAAAAACATTAAGGCTATAATTCTTGATTTAGATGATACCCTTTATGACTGCAGTGGTACGCTAGTAGACCGGGGTAGAAGACAAGTCGCAAAGACGATTGCCAAATTAATCAATTGCACCGAAGAAGAAGCATATCTTCTCCAATCCGAGATTGAGGAGAAGTACGGAACAAGGATAAATATCTACGAAAAGATTGTAGCGTTTTACAATCTCCCGAATCGATACACACAGGAACTCTTAGAAGAATTTATTCATGTGGATATTGCAGACATTATCCTTTTCCCGGATGTGATAAATACCTTAACACAATTAAAGACACAGGGCTACAAATTAATCCTTGTTACCTCGGGAGAGATACAAATACAAAGAGAAAAGATTGATATCCTGAGCCTCAATACCTATTTTGATGATATATTTATTGCGGATAGGAACTATAACCGGACAAAAAAGGATTGTTTTCATGATATAATACAACAGTATAATTTAAAACCTAAAGAAATTGTCTGTGTTGGAGATAAAATTGATGATGAATTATGTGCCGCTAAATTCTTCGGTATGCTTACGATAATGTTTGAACATGGGAGACATTATAAGGCGTATTTGAAAGAGCAGGAAAAACACATAAAACCTGATTATTGTATCAAGCATATCAAAGATCTTTTAGAATCAAAGATCTTAAATTTACCTTTCAGCTATCTTAAGCCTTTCCGTCATCTTAAACGACCATACCAATAATAACGCCCTCAAAAACGAGCTTTCCGTCTACCACCCCCTGTGTATCAAAGATGGCCCTTCGCGAGCGTAGTTCCTTATTTTTTGCAATCAGAATAAGTCTATCGCCAGGAATAACCTTCCCCCGAAACTTAACTTTATCTATACCACCAAAACCGAGGAATCTATCGTCCTTTGTCGCTTGTTTGTAATAATAGGTGCATAACTGCGCAGCAGCTTCCAACATAATTACCCCTGGCATGAGGGGCCGGCCGGGAATATGCCCGCGTACCCAAAATTCATTATTTGAAATATCTTTATATCCTACAATGATACCCTGCTCCATATCGAATTTCAGAATACCGTTAAGTTGTTCCATTTCATAACGATGTGGTATAATAGTCCGAATACCCTCAATATCCACTATCGGTGTATTCACATTCAAAGTACTTAAATCAGCTAAGATGTCTTGTGCCATGTATAGATTTATCATAGAAAAAGAGAAAAATATAAGCTAAATTATTACTATAAAATCTTGACTAGCTAATGGTAATAATAACCCATCAGCATGTCAACCAAAATTTAATCAAACAAAAAGATAAAAATATAATTGACAAACGGGATACATTCTGATATAAATTTGTGAGTTTTATCAGAGACCTTCTGTTAGTACATCGTAGCTTGGTTGCTTGACATACGATCATTTCTAAAAAGGAGATATGATTAATGAAGACGTTACGGATTTCATTAATACTGTTTGGTACGCTTATATGTGGAATTGGGTTAACGAACGTACCGATGCTTGTTAAATCTGTAATTGCCGGTTCTTGCCAATGTCCGGAGGGTTGCCCCTGTAGCCATTGTGTTGGAAAATCTGGTGGAAGTTGTAATTGCAAAAGATAATAAATTTTTTTATTGATACCTAGTATTAGCTTTATAACTTAAAAGCGCCTTATCCTTATGTAAGGCGCTTTTTAATTTTAACAGTTGAAGGAATGTATACAATGAATACTTTTATGGCTAAAAAAGAGAATGTAAAAAGGAATTGGTATATAGTCGATGCTGAGGATAAGGTCTTAGGCAGGATGTTAACCACAGTATCAAGAGTTCTTCAGGGTAAACATAAGCCTGAATATACTCCCCATGTTGATGTGGGAGATTTTGTTATTATTACCAATGCCAGCAAGGTAAAACTTACCGGGAAAAAGATGGATGAGAAAATTCACTATTATGTAACTGGTTTCCAAAGTGGTTTAAGAAAGCGGATGGTTGGAAAAACCCTGGAAACAGCGCCTGAAAAAGTATTTAACCGTTCAGTAAAAAGAATGTTACCCAGATCAAGATTGGGGAAAGCAATGTTAAGAAAACTAAAAATTTATGCAGGTACCGAGCACCCACACCAGGCGCAACAACCAAAAGAGTTGATTATTCGTAATTAGAAGGAGATAAAATGGCTGAAAAACAATATATTTGGGGCACAGGAAGACGTAAAACCTCTATTGCAAGGGTACGATTGAAAAAAGGAGATGGAAAGATTATGGTGAATAATCTGGATTTAGATGCGTACTTTCCTATAGAACGGGATAGAGGTATCGTCATGTCTCCTTTAAAAACCACGAATAGGTTAGGAGAATTCGATGTATTGATAAATGTCCAGGGAGGAGGTATAACAGGTCAGGCTGGCGCTATATCCCTTGGTATTGCACGCGCTTTATCGAAATCAGACTCTTCTCTTGTAGATAATTTACGTAATGAAGGTTTTTTAACCAGAGATAGCAGGATGAAAGAACGGAAAAAATATGGCCAGAAGGGAGCACGAAAGAGCTTCCAGTGGACAAAACGATAATTACTCTTTTATCTTAATCCCTTGCCTTAAGATTGGTTCCTCCTTAGAAATTAAGGGGGACCTTCTTATTGCAGATTAGCCTTATACCTCGTACCTCACTCCTTTGCCCTAACGGGTCTTTTGTAAGCGTTGATAATATTGTGTTGCTAAGGCAACACCTTCATCAAAGGTAGCCTCTGGTCTCCAGTTTAACTCTTTTAATGCTTTTGAACTATCCAGACTGATATGATCAATTTCTCCTGGTCTTTTTTCACTAAAAATAGGCTCAATATCTGATTTTAACGCCCTTCTAACTGCCTGAAATACTTCCAAGTCGGAGATTTCCTTCCCCCATCCCAGATTATAAATCTCGCCATTTCCTACATTATTCAAGACAATGAGATTTGCCCTGATAATATCATCTACGTAAACGTAATCTCTTGTCTTAGAACCATCGCCAAAAATGGTAGGGCGTGCATTCTGAAGTATCAGCTCGCTAAAGATTGCAACCACCCCTGCCTCACCATGCGGAGACTGCCTTGGACCATATACATTCGGATATCTTAAAATGGTGAAATTCAAATTGTATAGTTTATAAAAAATAGACAAATAATGCTCTACCGTATGCTTACTTACACCATACTGAGAAAGTGGCTCAACAGGGCAAGTTTCTTTGACGGGTAAATCCTTGGGTTCTCCGTAAACAGCTCCTCCTGTTGAGACATAGATAAATTTCTGAATCTTATATTTCTTAGATAATTCACAAAGATTCAACGAACCAAGAATGTTAATGTTCGCATCATAAACTGGCATCTCTACTGATTTGCGTACATTAACATGAGCAGCATGATGATCGACAATCTCTGGCCTCTCCTGCTTAAACACTTCTTCCAGCGCAACAGCATCACAAATATCTATTTTATAAAATATCGCATTCGTATGAATATTTTCCCTCCGTCCGGCAGAAAGGTTATCAATAACAACTACCTGGTGCCCTTCCGCAATCAATTTATCTACTAAATGAGATGCAATAAAACCAGCTCCTCCAGTCACAAGTATTTTCACTTATCCTCCTCTTTTCTTAAAAATTTTCTCATAGAAAATAAAGATCGGCCATCTTCTGGAGATACCGAATACAGTAAGGATAGAGACGATGATGTCTTGAATAACTGCCTTTGACTCTATGAAGGATTAACTAACAAATGGTATGCCTTCTAATATCATTTTTGGATGGTCCAGCACCATCTTTCTGGCTGAATCTTCACCGAGCATGGCAGATACAACCTTTAAGGCATGGGAAAGTACCGGAGGTCTTCCAATGGGAGAATGGGCATCAGAAGCAATTACATGCACGAGACTATTCCTTAACATCCACAATACGCATTTCTTCGAAGCCCTACCAAAATTCCCTACAATACTCTGTGCTGTTACTTGTAAAATAGCGCCTAACTCCACAAAACGCATCAGAATACCAGGTTGTTTTGAACTCTGAAATTTCTCTCAAGATGAGGTAAAATTGGGGTAAATCCCATCGTCTTCAATGCAAAAATAATCTGTTCTGCTTCCGGAGGCACCCACTGAAACGAAAATTCTAAAAGAATGTATTTCTTATTACCATTTAAGGTGAGCATACGACTTTCTTTTAAAACATCGGCATGTAATAGTTGGTCGTTCAAATGCAACTCAGCCCCTGGAAATATTACCAGGTCCAAACCCTCTTGTTTCAATGCTTTATTTAATATATCTATTTTCTCAAATATTGTACCCTCGTTATCTACCTTACTTTGCACATGAGGTGTAGCTATCATCTTTTTTATTCCTTCATTTACCGCAATCCTACACATTTCTATCGATTCTTGTATTGTTGCAGGACCATCATCTATCATCGGCAGTATGTGTGTATGAATATCTATCATTGAAAAACAAGTTATATAAATCCAAAAGAAGCAATGTTAACTATAAAATTAGTAAATTTTATAAGAGAAGTACAGGAAAATTTATAAAATTTTTTAATTTACACAGAATACAAAAATTTTATACATTCTTCTTGAATATTCTACGCTGTGTAGAATATAATAATCTTGATACGTATTTACTTATAAAAACCGTTTTATCTATTATTGAAAAGAACCAAGCATGAGCAAACAACTAAAATTTCATTTCAATCCTTTCAAGGAAGGCATAAACCAGGTATTGGGTCTATTGGAGAAGGATATAATGGAAGCTTTGTGGAACTGTGGAGAGTCCAGCGTAAGGGATATACTAAAAGCTTTTCCCGTTAACAAGAATATTTCTTACTCTGCCGTAATTACTGTTACGAACCGGCTCGTTAATAAGGGATTTCTGAAAAGGAAAAAGGTGAGAAAGAGCTATTTTTATACACCAATTTATGACAAAGAACAGTTTTTTGAATTTGTATCTAAAAAGGTTATGGAAGGGGCTTCCGAACTTTCTCCTCATTCAGTAATGGCACATTTTATGGATTATATGGCACAAATGAACCTGGATACATTAGAGTATTTTTCCAAATTAATTGAATCAAAGAGACAAAATAAATCTCAGAAATAGTTTTATGAAACACTCAGTTGGAACTCAACAAGGAAAAGCACAAATCTCTTTTGCGCTGATAGTATGTATTAACTTTATCGTATCGTCTATAATAATTACGGGTATTGTATTTGGCGTCAAAGGGTATGTCAGTGATACGAAGGCCGCCTATGAATCTATCACATGCTGCAGGAGTATTTGCTCAAACTGTATTTTTACTTTACATACCTTCACCACAGTACTTCCCTGGGCCTGCGTAGTAATATTTTTTGTTGGGATATGTTTAGCTATCTATAAAACGTTTTTCCTGTTATTCCGGAACTACAGCTTTATCCGCTCCTTACCATCTATTTCCATTGAAAACCATCCGAAATTAAAAAGTATTGCAAACTCTGCACAGGTTTCTCATCAGCTTATGCTTTTAGACAATAATGAATTACGCAGTGCTTTTACGCTAGGTTTGCTGAAGCCGAAGGTCTACCTATCTCTGGGTATATGCTCATATCTAACAGAAAAGGAGATCCTCGCTGTAATCCTCCACGAAATCCATCACAAAAAGAATAAAGATCCACTGAAGTTATTTGTTATACAGATACTCTACGCACTCAATTTCTTTCTTCCGGTTAATCGTTATCTGTTACACCTGTTCTCCTCAGCATCTGAAAAAGCAGCTGATGATAATGCTATATATTTCTCTAAAGAACCATTAGAGCTTGCAAGCGCACTCGTTAAGTTATGCAAATCTAACAGAGCGACAAAACTGTATCCGTTGGCCATCTCTTTCAAAGGGCAAAATATTGTAGAGGATCGAATAAGGCGCTTGTTGGAACCTCAAATGGCTCCCTCCTGCTTTGCCAGGACTTCTCTCTATTCTTCTTGCCTTTTATCGCTTTTTATTGCCGTAATACTGTGTTTATCTTTAATCTGTAAGTTCTTTACTCCTGCACATCCAGGAGATTGTAAAACCAAAACATGTCATATGATAAAATGTGGATAATTATATTTCGAAACATACGTGAAATACCATTAAAAATACCTCTTTTTTCATGTATCTTATTCATCTTATGTGCCGATGCTATTGCCCAGGAAAAGAATAACCCGGCTCAACATGCGATGAATAGTAAGAACGTTGTTGAGATGAATGAGGCCGATGCTCCGTTAGATTTAAAGTGGTTGATTCAAGAAGCGAAGGAACATAATCCAGAAATTATAGCTGCCCAAAAACGCTTACATGCTGCAAAAGCAAAGATTCCACAAGCCAAATCTTTAGATGATCCCAATATTCGCATCGGTTCTTTTGATATGTCCAATCACCCCCTCAATATTAATGGCCAAACCGATATGCTTCAACAGCGTTACGGCGTATCACAGAAGATACCCTTTCCCGGGAAATTGCGCCTCAGAGGTGAAATAGCCACAGAAGATGCACATATGGTGGAAAAAGAACTTCAATCGAAAATACAAGAGATTTTAGCCCTGGTAAAATCGGCTTTTTATGAACTCTCTTATATCAACACCGCGATTGATATTACCGAAGAAATCAGGGGTTTACTGCGCAGGTTTGCTACAATTACCCAGGAAAAATATGCTGTAGGTACGGCTACCCAAAGAGATGTGCTTGCAGCACAGGTTGAACTATCTACCTTAGCTAACAATATCATTGTTTTAAATAAAGAGAGTGAATCTATGGTTGCCCGATTAAATATACTATTAGACAGACCTACAGAAGCGCCCCTGGGAAAACCGCGCCCTTTTGAAAAGCATAGTTTACGTTTAACGATCAAAGAGCTGGAGGATATTGCCATAAAAAACCGGCCGGAGCTGAAAAGGTTTGATCACCTTATTAAGAGGAGCGAAGCAGAGGTAAAACTTTCGAAAAAGGATTATTACTTCTCGGATTTTGAACCGATGGTGGAGTACATGCAAGAGGATAAAAGTTCTGATACATGGGCATCGGCTATTACAATTAATGTCCCGTGGCTATGGCCGAAGAACCGGTCAAAGGTTAAGGAAACCAAAGAAACCCTCAAAGCCGCTAAGTCAGATTATCGCTTTATTAATAATAAGACATTATTTGAGGTTAAAGATCTTCTCGTGAGGTTACAAGCATCCGAGAGTACCATAAACCTGTATAAAACCGGTGTAATTCCGCAGGCAGAGCAATCGTTAAAGGCTGCGCGTATTGGATATGAGGCAGGCAGGGTAGATTTCCTAACCCTCATTGATAGTCAGAGAACTCTTCTGAATGCAAAATTACTTTACCACAGGGCGCTTATTGATTTTGAACAAAATTTGGCAAATCTGGAAAGAGCTACGGGTATACAATTGACACAATAACTATACTATTCTCCGGGAATTTGCAGAACTGATAGAAAAATATAAGCCATTTTATAACAAACGATTATCCCCTATTCTTACAATATTCATCTCTGAAGTTAGAGGGATAATACACGATACACTGTGAAGGAGTGATGTATGTCCTTTAAACAAAAGTTTCTGTATAGCACGCATTTTCTAAGACTTTTGCCTATTGTTTTCATTTTACTTTTTGGTACTTATATACCTCACACAGCAGAGACGGATTGCCATAAGTCTCTCCAGGATGTATCAGATCTTGTTCCCTCTGCATACGCAGAAGAAGCGAAGAAAGAGGTAAAAGGAGAAGCAAAAGAGAAGAAAATCCTGTATTGGACCTGTGGTATGCACCCATCAGTTAAAATGGACAAGCCTGGTAAATGCCCGATTTGCGCTATGGATCTCATTCCGGTATATGAAAAAGGTACAGGCGTAGAGGAAGAGGGTGCTGTAGCTACGATAGAGTTGGGTGAACGAGCCCGTGCATTGGCACAGGTCAAAACAGATGTTGTTAGTTTTCGATCGCTTACCAAGGATATATATACGGTAGGGTTAATTGAATATGACGAAAGACTTAAAGCAACTGTCGCTGCATGGGTTCCAAGCAGGATTGACAGGCTTTTTGTTGACTTTACCGGTACGCAGGTCATTAAGGGCGAGGCTATGGTTTGGATATATAGTCCAGATCTCGTCTCTACACAGGAAGAATATCTCTTGGCGTTAGAAACTGCCGAAAAAACCGGGGATAGTACTTTTGATGAAGTAGTACAAGGAGGAAAATCACTTCTCGAAGCATCAAAAAGAAGATTATTATGGTGGGGATTAACGGAAAAACAGATTGAGGAGCTTGCAAAAGAGAAAAAGGTAAGGCAGCATACTATTATCTACGCCCCTGTCAGTGGTATTGTAACAGAAAGGAAAGCACTGGAAGGTCAATATGTTATGCAGGGCGATGTGATATATACGATTGCGAATCTCTCAAATGTATGGATGATGGCTAATGTTTATGAGTACGAGATGTCATGGGTTAAGGTCGGACAAGAGGTAGAGGTTACAACACCGACCTATCCGGGAGAGGCCTTTATAGGAAAGATAACGTTTATTGAACCATTCCTGGATGATAAGACACGCTCTGTAAGAATGCGTTGCGACATCCCTAATCCACAATTTAAACTGAAACCCGCTATGTACGTCAATGCCCGCATACGTGTGCCGATTGAAGAACTTACCAAAGAGGGTGATACCTATGTGAGCGGGCTAGATTATTTTTGTCCTAATCACCCTGAAATAAAATCGAGCAGACCGGGTATATGTCCCGAAGATAATGCGCCATTTGTAAAGAGACCCCCTATTCAAGCTGAACCCGCCGCAGTTGTTGCTTTTGCAGAACAACAAGGAGAGATCGAATATGAATACGTATGTCCCATGAAATGCCATAGATCCAAGGAGCCTGGAGAATGTCCTGTTTGTGGCATGAAATTAGAAAAAGTCCCTGTCTCCAAGCCTACCCCTGATATTACAAGAAAAACTGAAATGGCAAAAAAAGAACCTGAGGTCAAAACAGAAACGGCATACGTATGTCCCATGGAGTGTCATACCGCAAAGACTGATGGCGATTGTCCTGTATGTGGTATGAGGCTTGAAGAAAGAGAGATACCAATTGAGGTTTCAGGAGAAAAGCAGACATGCATTTGTCCACAGGCGTTGGATCCAACTACGGCACCTCAGTTATGTCCCATGTGTGGTATGTTGGTACAAACAAGTGTAACGGTAAATACACCAGAAGGTGAAGAAAAACAAAAATTTGTATATATGTGTCCTATGGCCTGTATGACCTCTGATAAACCTGGCGAATGCGATCAATGTAAAAGGCCTATGGGTCAATGGGAGATGAAAGATGGGTTGGGGATAAAGGTCAAAAAGGCTGAATTTAAGAAACGTGTTGTTTATGCCTGCCCCATGCATCCGGAAGTAACCTCTGATAAACCTGGAGACTGTCCAAAATGTGGAATGCGTTTGGAAAAGACCACACAAGTACTCGCTATTCCTACCACAGCCGTATTAGATACTGGCATACGAAAGATCGTCTATCTTGATAAAGGCAATGGGCAATATGCAGGAAAAGAGGTCATTCTTGGCCCGAAGGCAGGTGATTATTACCCAGTCCTGGACGGGCTAGAAGAAGATAATAAAGTAGTTACAACAGCAAACTTCCTTATCGACTCCCAGAGCCAGTTAACAGGAGGAGCTAGTGCATTGTATGGCGGTGCGATGGAATTTAAGGAGCATGAGCATTGATTAGGATCTGTGGAACCACAGATTTCACAGATGACACAGATAAAGAAACATAAATGTTTTATAAAATCTAACAGAACAAAGTCTATTTTAATACATGATAAAAGATCCGATGACTCATGCAATTATTGGGGCTGCAATGGAGGTTCATAATTTTATAGGTCCAGGACATCTTGAAGCAGTGTACCAGGAGTGCTTAGAGATCGAATTTGAATTAAGAAACATTCCATTTATTCCTCAACCCCGGTTAGAAATATTCTATAAAAATCAAAAATTGAAGAAATTCTATATTCCTGACTTTATCGCTTACAATGAGATAGCAGTTGAAATAAAAGCAGAAAAAATTCTAACAAAGGTTGATGAAGCACAATTAATAAATAGTCTTATTATTAGTCGTCATAATACAGGACTACTTTTAAACTTTGGTGAAGAAACTCTTCATTATAGAAGATTTGTAAATTGAAAATGAAAATCTGTGTTATCTGTGCAATCTGTGGTTTCTGTTTATTATTAGTATGATCAATAAACTTATTGAAATCTGCCTCAGAAATAGATTCCTGGTAATCAGCTTCTACCTCCTGGTTATATTCGGTGGCGTCTTCGGGTTAAGAAATGTCAATATGGACGTTATCCCGGATATTGGTGAGAACCAGTGTATCGTCTTTACCGATTGGCCGGGACGCAGTCCTCAGGATGTTGAAGATCAAGTCACCTACCCCCTAACGGTCAACCTACTTGGTGTACCCGGTGTAAAAGTCATTCGGTCCCAATCAGGTTTTGGCTTCTCCATGATATTTATTATCTTCCAGGATGGAATCGATTTTTATTGGGCACGTTCCAGGGTATTAGAGAGATTAAATTTTGTACAATCATTGCTTCCGAGAGATGTCATACCGAGGCTCGGTCCTGACGCAACGGGGCTTGGCCAAATTTTTTGGTATACCGTGGAAGGTCCGGGATATGATCTTGGGCAACTGCGGTCCATACAGGATTGGTATGTCCGGTATCAGCTTAACGCCGTTGAAGGTGTTTCTGAGGTAGCCGGTGTCGGTGGTTTCGTAAAACAATACCAGATCGATATAGACCCAAACAAACTCTTTGCGTACGGTGTAACAACCGCAGGTGTATATGAGGCTGTTCGCAAAAGCAATATCGACGTGGGTGCAAAGGTGGTTGAGACGAGCAGCATGGAGTTTATCATCCGCGGTCTCGGATTTATAAAAAACGTTGACGACATTGAGAACATTATGGTAGGTAGCTATAACGGTGTGCCGGTATTTATTAAAAATATCGGTACCGTTCAGGTGGGAGGGGATTTTAGACGAGGGGCGCTTGATAAGGAAGGCGCGGAGGTTGTCGGTGGAATCGTTATTATGCGCCAGGGTGAAAACCCCTTAGAAGTGATTAAACGGATAAAAAAGAAGATCAAAGAGATCGGGCCAGGACTGCCGGAGGGTGTAAAGATCGTCCCCTTTTACGATAGGGAAGGACTTATCTATCGTGTTATCGATACCCTGAGAGAGGCATTGATAGAAGAGATCATTATCACTTCAGTGGTTGTCGCGTTATTCCTGTTGCATGTCAGAAGTATTATTATCTGTATCCTTGGATTCCCCATATCGATACTTATTTCCTTCCTGGGTATGTATTTCATGGGTATCGACTCAAATATCATGTCCCTCACGGGCATTGCAATCGCTATCGGTGAAGTGAGCGATATGTCCATCATCATGACGGAAAATATCTTTAGAAATCTTGCAGAACAAAAGGATAAGAAACCAAGGGCGCAAATCATCCTTGATGCATCAAAAGAGGTTGGGAGTTCTATATTCTTTGCAGCTTTAACTACTATTTGTATGTTCTTTCCCGTATTTGGACTTACCGGGCAGGAAGGAAAGCTTTTTAAACCATTGGCATGGACAAAGACCTTTGCTATCGGTGCATCGGTCGTTATGGCGATTACCTTAGTACCCATCCTTTGTACCTATTTTATAAAAGGTAAATTAAAACCGATGGAGGAAAATTTTACTTCCCGAGCGCTCTTAAGAGGTTATGAACCTGTCCTTCGCTGGGTATTAAATCATAAGAGAACATTTCTGGCTATTCCACTTGTCATTGTCATTTTATCCGCCTTTCTTGCTAAAAGATTGGGAAGGGAATTTATGCCCCCTCTCGATGAAGGTTCTATCCTATTTATGCCGGTGATGCTCCCGAGTGTATCATTAACAGAAGCCCTTAAAATAATGCAAAAGCAAGATATGATTATCAAGTCCTTCCCCGAGATAGATACCGTGGTTGGAAAACTGGGGAGGGCAGATACCGCCACAGACCCTGCACCCGTTGAGATGTTTGAGACCCTCGTTGCCTTAAAACCCGAAAATGAATGGCGTAAAAAGAAGATTGAGTATACGTTTTTGAATCATGTACCCTCCTTTCTCCACCCCATGTTTCATTTCTTTTTACCCGATGAACGGACGATCACAAAACAAGAGCTTATCCAGGAAATGGACGAGGCAATGAGGATACCTGGCGTGGCAAATATATGGACGCAACCCATTGTAAACCGAATCGATATGCTGGCCACAGGTATCCGTACCTCCGTTGGAGTTAAAGTCTTTGGACCAGACTTGAATGTTATACAACAACTGGCCTTAGATGTTGAAAAGGCACTCAAAGCTGTTCCTGGTGTCGCAGACCTGTATGCAGAGAGGGTTACGGGAAAACCCTATTTGGAATACAAGATTAAACGTGAGGAAATTGCCCGCTACGGAGTTAATATCCGCGATGTGCAGGATATCATTGAAACAGCCATCGGAGGGGAAAATATAACGACTACGGTAGAAGGGCGTCATCGATACCCCGTACGTGTCAGGTACATGAGAGAGTTACGGGATAACTTTGATGCACTGAAAAGGATTTACGTTCCCGGTTCCACAGGGCAACAAATTCCTATTACCCAAGTGGCAGATATTCACTATGTCATGGGACCTGCAATGATTAGCAGTGAGAATGCCCTTCTGCGTGCGTATGTACTTATGAACGTCCGTGGGAGAGATCCCATGAGCTTTGTGGAAGAGGCATCCAAGGTTGTATCGCAAAAGGTTATGTTACCCCATGGGTACTTTATCCAGTGGAGTGGCCAGTTTGAGAACCAGATCAGGGCGAGAAAGAGATTGCAAATACTCGTGCCATTATCTCAATTTATCGGGTTTATTTTGATTTTCATGGCCTTTAAATCGATACCACAAACGATGTTTATCCTATTTGCAGGTATACCAACGGCCATTGCTGGTGGTGTGATACTCCTCTATCTTTTTGGGTATAACTTCAGTGTTGCCGTTTGGGTAGGCTTTATCTCTATCTTTGGTATCGTTGACGATGACTCTGTTCTCATTACCACGTATATCAATGATTTATTTGGTGAGAGGAAGATGAAAAGTGTCCAGGAAATCCGGAACACGATACTCTTAGCGGGTACACGGAGAATACGACCGTGTATGATGACAGCCGCCACCACATTTATAGGACTCCTCCCTATCCTGTGGTCAACCGGCGCCGGATCCGAGGTTGCGAAACCTATGGCAATCCCCTCTATCGGCGGTATGGCCATGGCACTCATCAGTGTCTTTATCGTCCCCTGCCTCAATGCATGGCATAAGGAATACAAATTTAAGAAGGCGCTCAAGAAAGATCCGGGTATTGCTGAAACAGGGATTTTAGTGTAACTTAATTCTGTATGGGATGCATTGCCATCCTGCATCATCATCTCGTTCCAATGCTCTGCGTTGGAGTGTACCTGAGACGCTCTGCATCTCACATTGGATATTGAAACATGAGAAGCCGGTATAAACATTTCCATGACTTCTGTTCCTACTTCATAACCTGTACCACCGTTAATTGGATCCCTTCTTTACTTCATCGCACATGTTTGAAATAGCAGTAGAAAGCCTTCATTTTCTTAGACACGATGGACTATTCAGACTCTATGCATATGTCATCCTTGAAAATCATCTCCACATGATAGCTGCCTCAGAAGAACTCAGTAAAAACACTGGACGATTCAAATCCTATACAGCGAGAAGGATCATTGATTCTACCCTGTTAGAAAAAAACACATGGCTTCTGAATCAGCTTCAGGAAGAGAAAAAGAGTTTTAAACGCGACAGAGCACACCAATTATGGCAAGAAGGATTTCATCCACAACGAATACAGTCTGAAGCGATGATGCGGCAGAAGATAGAGTATATTCACTACAATCCGGTAAGAAGAGGCTATGTGGATGATCCTGTTAGTTGGATTTATTCAAGTGCAAGGAATTTTATTAACAATGATAGTTCAATTTTAGAATTAGATCCGATTATATGGTAGGTATGACGCAGAGCGTTGGAACGAGATGGGATGTGCAGTTTTGTAGGGTGGGTTGAGTAAAGTGAAACCCAACAAACTATCTAAATTATTGGGTTTCATACCTCAACCCAATTTACTATACAACTTTTGCAATTTACATAAAGAGACGATACTTATATTTCTCATGAAGAACTTAAGAAAAAGCCTCTCTATTCCCTTCCTCTTTACCCTATTGCTTTCTTCTAAACTCTTCGCTCAGATATATACCGATATAACCAAACCCAATACCCTTGCCTATAACGACTTTATATCGGGAAACTTTCGAACTCAATACGAAGGCCGCTGGGGAGGAGATGAAAATGACCATGATATGTATGAGTATCTCTCCTTTAAGACTAAAGATTTCTTTCATGATAAAGTAACCATAGCTGGCTCTGGAAGACTATCAGAAGATTTTGATGGACATGAGGATAAAAATGGAGCTTTTCGGGATATTTTAGACTCATATGATCGAAGTTACAACGGCCGTGTTTACTTTTTATATGCAGACATAAAGGATCCAGTTATTGATAAATCCAGCCTCCGTGTAGGACGTCAGTATCAATACTCAATTGAGACCATTCTCTTTGATGGCGCAAAGTATGAACAGAAGATAGGTATTCTTGATACTTACGTCTTCGGTGGCTTAAGGGCTTCTCAATACACGAACACGTACTTCGATACCGTAGCAGGAAGTGGAATAAGCATACGACCATTTATGGATACTCGTATGAATTTAGATTATGTTCGTATTATTGATGACGAGTTTATCGATGATGAAGTGGGGTTTAATGTATGGCAAAGAATCTACGAAGACTTAAATTTTTATGGAAGATATACCCTCCTCAATACTGTATCGAAGGATTTTCTCGTTAAATTATCCTGGGATAAAATAGACTGGGACGCTAGTGTGCAACTATCGTACTATAGATTCCTCAATTCATTAGCCGAGCAGAGTAATAATATTTCACCAATTTCTGAAATCTTGAATACCTTCGAGCCTTTTGACCTTATCAGTCTGACAGGACATAAAGGTTGGGGAGAAAAATTTGAAGTATCCAGTGGCATAGACCGCAGAAATGTTCTTGAGAAAGAAGATGAAAATACCTTCAATCGCGATTATTATAGAACCTTCTTTTCATTTATGACATATAATATTTTATTAAAGGAATCCAAGGTCACATTTACAGTAGAATACTGGAATATTAAAGGCGTTGATCACAGCACAGATGCAAATGTTGATTTTGATAAAAAAATTGGAAAATTTGATATTGGTCTTGGCACAGGCTATTCTTTCTATAAATTTAATTTTACCGGAAGCAACGATCTTGCTTTTCTTGAAAATAGTGAGTTGGAAGAAGATGTTGTACAGAAAATTAATGTGAGAACGTATTACCTGAGGATTAAATACCTGTTAACAGAACAATCAAATGTGAGTCTGCGATGGATATCTGAAGTGAGCGATACAGACCCAGAGACCTTTCACCAATTGGTAGTCTCTTATAACAAAAGCTTTTAATGAGATAATTTGAGGTTCTATCTCTGAAATTGTCTTGTACGTACTTTTACTGTTAAATTCCCATATAAAATTTACATTACCAATATTGTATGATAAAAAAATCTTATTACTTAGTTTTTTTAATGGTATTCGTTATGATAACGATATTAGGAGGTTGTAAAGAGTCTGAGATCCATTACAGCCATGCCAAGCATATGGAAAGAGGCTTAAAGGACTGTAACTTCTGTCATTCCTATAAAGATGATCTTCAACCGGATTGGCCTAAAATGGCAAAATGCCTTATTTGTCATATGAAATATTATGATACCAAAAATCTACAATCTTGCTTGTTTTGCCATACGAAACCCGGAATGAAAATAACGGTTAAGCATGTTATACCCAAAAAATATCAGGAATTAAAATTTACCCATAAGGTACATCTGGAAAATAACGTAGCATGTAATCAATGCCATGTAGGCATTGAGAAGAGAGATACCATTACTCCTGATATACTTCCTACCATGTACAATACCTGCATGCCATGTCACAGGAAAAGAGGGAAGGAAAGGATCGCATGCAATGTTTGCCATAAGTACATTCGAAAGGATCGTATGCCCCTCTACCATGAAGACCGCTGGGTTAATCACGATGACCCACTATGGATACAAAAGCATGGAAATGAATTTTATTATAATCAAGATTACTGTAAACGGTGCCATGAGAGCCTAGATTCATGTGTTAACTGCCATCAAGACCAAAAACCCAGAAGTCATAATAATGCATGGCGGAGAAGAACTCACGGATTTGCTGCATCATGGGATCGGAAGAAATGTATGGTTTGTCATCAAGAGGACTTTTGTGTCCGATGTCATGAGAGTACAACTCCTTTAAACCATGTAGCCTCTTGGGGTAGCCCAAGAAATCGTCACTGTCGAAATTGCCATATTCCTGTATCAAATGTTTCATGTACGGTATGCCATCCTGATCCGACGCATCCATCAGCTATTGATTCTCCTCATCCACCTTTTACAGGATTACCATGCCTGGAGTGTCATCCTGGCGGACCCCCCAACCCACCCCATCCTTCTCTTGATGATATTGGTATTGAATGTACCGTTTGCCATAAAAGATAATCCATAAAAGATAATTGTGTTTAAAAGGAGGTGTATTAATGCCGCGAGAATTGACTATTGGTAACGGATCACTGCAAGTAATGTTTGACGATGCTTATCGACTACGCGATATTTACTTCCCGCATGTCGGTCAGGAAAACCATACTGTTGGGCATGCCTTTCGCTTCGGTATCTTTATCGATGGACAATTGAGCTGGATACACGAACCAGATTGGGAACGGGTACTCGTTTATAAGCCTGACACACTAGTAACTGCTGTAAAGCTTATCAATCAGAGGTTTGAGCTTATGTTGGATTGTCGGGATGCCGTGGACTTTCACGATAACATCTATCTGCGGGAAGTGATTGTTCATAACCTGGCTAACCGTTTGCGAGAAATTCGTCTGTTTTTCCACCAGGACTTTCACCTTTACGAGAATAACATTGCCGATACGGCTCTTTACGAACCTCGACTTCAAGCTATTATCCATTACAAGGCTAACCGTTATTTTTTAGTCAATGCTAAGGTAGATACAATGATCGGTATCGAGGAGTGGGCAATCGGGATCAAGGAATATGGAAGAGCAGAAGGGACATGGCGTGATGCTGAGGATGGACAGCTCGGCAAGAATCCGATCGAACAGGGCTCAGTAGACTCGACTATTGCTCTGAGGATGACACTGCCTGTGCATGGCCAAGCTGCTTGTTATTATTGGATAACTGCTGGAACGAAATTCAGTGAAATAAGATCTCTTAATGCCATCGTTATCGATAAATCTCCGGTTGAATTGATTGATCACACAGAGGATTATTGGCGTATATGGATGACCAAAGGTCTACCCAATTTTGCTGATCTGCCATCTGGTATAGTTGATCTCTACAAGCGTAGTCTTTTAACGATCCGCACAATGACTGATAATCATGGAGGGATCATTGCTGCCAACGATTCAGACCTTTTGCAATTTGGGCGTGATACCTACAGTTATGTTTGGCCCCGGGATGCGGCGCGGGCGGCATATGCCCTCACCCGTACAGGATATATTGATATACCTCGCAATTTTTTCCGTTTCTGTGCAGACGTTATAACCGATGAAGGCTACCTTCTTCATAAATATAATCCGGATAGAAGCCTGGGAAGCTCCTGGCATCCATGGTACGCCCGTGAGCAGATGGAGATACCTATTCAGGAGGATGGAACAGCACTGGTACTCTGGGCTCTATGGCAGCATTTTATTCGCCATAAAGATATCGATTTTGCAAATCAGCTTTATAAGCATTTTATCATCCGTGCAGCAGATTTTTTAGAGGATTACCGTTTTGAGGACACCGGATTACCACGCCCTTCCTATGATTTATGGGAAGAACGATATGGTGTACATACCTTTACCGTTGCAACAGTTTACGGCGGACTTATCGCCGCAGCGCATTTTGCAGAAAGTTTTAGAGATCAGCCTTTAGCTGAAAAGTATCGAAGGGCAGCATTCGAAATACAAGAAGCAGCAAAACGTATCCTCTATAGTCCTCAAGATGGGCGATTCGCACAACGATTTAATCCTGACACGAAAGAGCTAGATCTCACCATTGATGCGAGTTTGTTTGGTGTAACCGCTTTTGGTCTTTTTCCCGCTGATAATCCGATGGTTGTTTCCACAATGAGACAAATCGAAGACCGCCTGACAGTAAAGACCGAGGTTGGTGGCATTGCCCGTTACGAGCGTGACCGGTTTGTTTCTGTAACAGAAGATTTCAAACGGATACCGGGAAACCCCTGGATCATATGCACACTCTGGTTGGCACAATATAAAATAGCGGCAGCACACTCGCTGGAACAACTACAGAGTGTGATTGATATTTTACTATGGGTAACCCGACATACACGTCCCTCAGGTGCACTACCAGAGCAGTTACATCCTTTTGGCGAACGCCTTATTTCGGTGTGCCCATTAAGCTGGAGTCATGCTGAATTTATCATTACCGTCCTGGACTACCTCGATAAATATTATCTTCTAGGAGGAAACAAGCGATGATGAAACAATCCTCAATGAGATACAAAGACCCGGTATGTGGTATGCGTTTAGAGGAGAAGGATATTCAAGCAACTACCAATCATCAGGGAAAAACATATTACTTTTGTTCTGTTGCATGTAAATTGAAATTTGAGCAATCACCTCTTAAATATGTTGGGATAAAATAAAAGTGCTACAGATGATGTTATATCTTTCCCAAGGATATTTTGTCTTTATTAAAGACCAGCCTTAATGCATAAGGTTCATTAGACAATGTGGAAAGCGTACTTGCATCTATCCATTTCTGGCTGTAGTAAACGTAACTATTATCCTCCGAAAACCCTATTGCCATTGTTGAATCAGAGATTGAGGAATGTTGGAGCAATGTAAAGAATAATAACGCTCTATCTCTATCGCTTCCTGTCTTAAAGGGTATAGTACAAAGATTACTTTATTCTTTAGGTCGGCTTGTGTATAATATGAAAAAGTATTACCAGGACATTCTTATAGAAGGTTATCGGGTGGATTTTACACTTAACAAAGGAGGTGAGAAAAATGGAAAAAATAAAAGCTACCGATACTCTTAACCTATCAATCCCTGAAAGGATTCAACTTGTTGAAGATATATGGGATACAATAGCTGCTGAAGCAAATTCAGTTGAATTATCGGAAGATGAGAAAAAAATAATTGATGAAAGATTAGAGGCGTATCACAAAAATCCTGCGATGGGTTCTCCATGGGAAGGAGTTTTAAAAAGAATTGTAAGCTCACATGAAGTATAAAGCCATAGTTAGGCACGAAGCAGAAAATGATTTAAAGGAAGCATTTTCATGGTATGAGGATAAAAGGAAGGGGTTAGGATATGACTTCCTGTTGCAGATCGATGCAGGAATAAGATTTATCGAAAGAAATCCAAAAATTCATCCTGAGGAATATAAAAGAACAAGAAAACACCTTATTAAAAGGTTTCCATACAAAATAATTTATCTTGTAGAACAAGAAAAGATAATTGTTCTTGCTGTAATACACAGCAGAAGAAGCTCTAAAATAATAAAAAAGAGAATAGAAATCAGCTAACAAAGCGTTGTAGCGGACAGTGTGACGCCCCCTTTGTTCAATTTTATTTGTTGCAAGTCTTGCAGGATCATATCTTGACAGGCTGTCCGAGAATTACTTTGAGCACTAGATGCTATACTATATATTGACCGATTGAATTAATATTAGACAATAAATAGTATATGTTTAAGGTTGCCAATGAATTCTCGGACAACCTGTTGAAACTTAACTCTACTGAGGTGCATCATCTTGCTCATCTCGTTCCAACGCTCTGCGTCCTGTATACTGGATAGTAAAACATGAGAAGCCGATATAAACATTTTCATGATTCCAGTCCCTACTTTATCACCTGTACCACCGTTAACTGGATCCCCATCTTTACCACACCATACATGTTTGAGATAGCAGCAGAAAGCCTTCGTTTTCTCAGAAGTGATGGATTATTCAAGCTCTATGCATACGTTATCCTTGAAAACCATCTCCACATGATAGCTGCATCAGAAGAACTCAGTAAAAATATTGGACGATTTAAGTCCTATACAGCAAGAAGGATCATTGACTCTGCCCTATTAGGAAAAATTACATGGCTTCTGAATCAGCTTCAGGAAGAGAAGAAAAGTTTTAAACGCTATAGAACACACCAATTATGGCAAGAAGGATTTCATCCACAACGAATACAATCTGAAGCAATGATGAGGCAGAAGATAGAGTATATCCATTACAATCCGGTAAGAAGTGGCTATGTGGATGACCCTGTCAGTTGGATTTATTCAAGTGCAAGGAATTTTATAAACAATGATAATTCAATTTTGGAATTAGATCCGATTATATGGTAGGTATGACGCAGAGCGTCTCGTGGTACGTTCCAACGCAGAGCGTTGGAACGAGCGGGGAAAACGTAATCCAAGGGAATTGATGACAACCAGGGTAGAGGAAAGTATCATTGCTAACTCTGCATATTCTGATTTCAGACTTATACCAAAAATCGGATAGAAGGCCCCTGCTGCAATGGGAATTCCTAATACATTAAACAAAAAGGCCCAAAAGACATTCTGTTTTATTTTCGATAACAGTTCTGCGTCCCAGTTGGACCGTCTTTACCACATCCATCAAGTCATTCTTTATTAAGATAATATCTCCGTGCCCTTTTGTGACATCCATTTCTGCGCCAAGCATAATCCTCACATCGGGTTGTGTTAGTGAGGAAATATCAGAGCCACTATTACTAACCACACCAACCTTCATGCCCTGCCGCTGAAATCGCTCTATGACCGCTCTTTTTTCATCAGGCGATATCCTGTTATAGTGCTCATCAACACCTATCCCTGACACTGCAAACCTTGTTGTCTGCTCACGGTCCTCCGTCATCATGACAACCCTTATACCCATTCTTTTCAAGTGTAATAGAACATCTTGTTTTAACCCATTCATATCAAATACCAGCACATTTAACTCTGCAATCTTTTCAAATGTGGTGGAATGTTTGATAATGATAGAATGATTCAACCCTATTCTACTAGCAACCATAGTGGCTGCAGGGGTAACCCAGCAGAGAGAGCACGGACATGCAATTACGAGCACTGCGATTGACATCTTCAATGCCCACAAAGAGGGATACTCTCCGGCAAGGTGATAAAAGAAAAAGTACCAGCAAACAAAGGTTACTACAGATAAACCAACTGCTATGAGAATAAATGTATGGGACACCCTGTCTATAAACCTCAGGGAATGTCCATGATCCATGTATTCCTTCCCCCTTATCAATACTGAAGGTCTGTTAGTTTTTAACTCCATGGAATTCCGGAGTACCCAATCTGCCCTCTTCTTTACCCGTTCCCCCATATATTCTCCGATATGACTGAAGGTAACGAGCATTACTGCCGTCATGAAAAAGGCATGTTCCGGTAGAGCAAAGATACCTTGAACTGCCAGATTGCCGTATATATATGCAGCAAAGGTACCTAAGGAAATGAGTACGCACATATTAGCGAAGCGGTTCTTAATGGACTCGTATGCACAAGCAAAAAATGGTATTCTCGGACCCAGTACTGTCATCGTAGCAATAACCATCATAATATGTGGCATATAGGTATGTGGTAAATCTGATGGAGGGATATACATGAGTACCGTCATGGTAATACAAGCGATGATACTGGAGGTAAGCCATCCCATCTGCAGCAACTCCTTGAAAAACAGGAACCACAGATTACACAGATAAAACTTATACTCATAATATATGAGACTTTATGTTATAGAATCTCTGTAATCTGTGGTTCAAAGGGGATTACTTTAAGTCGTTTATCAATATAAATTCAGTAAGGCATCTGTTTTTGAAATATTCAGGATATTTTCTTGCAACAGGTTATTCACTATTTCGAAAATCTCATTTATTTGATTCTAAGGTCTAATTTAAACGCGCTGGGCTGCCATATCAGCCATTTTTCGGCAGGAGTCTGCACAACGTCTGCAAACATCGGCACACTTCTTCATCTGTTCATCATCAAAACTATCACAATCAGTTGCACATTTCATACAGATATCCGCACAAAAAGAGCATGCTTGTCCCGACCAGTCAGAGTTCCGAAGCATAAAGCCGGTGCTGCCCAAGCAGGCATCTATACAATCCTTCAGCAGTTTAATATGTCCTGCCTCCACATGTTTTCCTCCCTTCTCTAAACAATAGGATGCTGTTTGCACACAAACCTTGTAACAATCCAAGCAATCATTAATACACTTCTCCAATTCTTTTGACATCTGTTTTGTTCCTGTAATAGCCATAATAAGCTCCTTTCTTCTAAAAAGGTACATTTTGCACATTAATCCTTAAACAACTTAACGAATCCCCTTTGAAAAAGTAACTCCCTACTCCTTAATAGTAATGGGTAATTTTAATGGAATTTTTATTTAAACCTTCAAACAGCATACCCGTAAATAGGTATTTATAAAAATTCTTGTCTAGATACATAGGGGGATACAGGATATCTGTAATGTAATTTTGAATAATCATCATTTATGTATGTATAATCAAACATAATTGCCTATTAGTATCTTAATCCACGTAATCAGAAGCAGTTTTTCTATTTCTCCTCTGTATGCTAAAGCATACATTTCGTCTGTAATTGTATACATTGCATAGAACTTGTTATTTACATAAAAAATTAAGATGACAGGTTGTTTGCATATGTCTCTCCCCTACTACCATTCTTATGGCACCGGGGTTGCGTATAGATTATCCAAGTTATCTTCCAAATAGTTAAGGATCTTCAATCCCCTGTAAACGTTACCTATCTTCAGAATCCTCTAGGAGGTACCCATAATGAATCACACTGATATGTTGAGGGATTTTAAAATACGTTTCTGGGTATCCCTTGGTGTAACGATACCAATTTTAGTCCTTTCCCCTCTTATTCAATCGTTCTTCGGATTCTCTTTAGAATTTCCCGGTGAAAAATATATACTTTTTGGATTATCGAGTTTTGTCTTTTTTTATGGCGGGTGGCCATTCTTTCGGGGTGTTTCTCATGAATTCACGAAAAAACAACCGGGTATGATGACACTCATCGCTCTTGCAATTACGGTTGCATATACCTATAGCAGTCTGGTGGTTTTCGGATTAGAAGGAGAGGTATTTTTCTGGGAGCTTGCTACCTTAATCGATATCATGCTCCTGGGACATTGGATTGAAATGCGATCGGTAATGGGTGCCTCACACGCACTAGAGGAATTATCGAAACTCATGCCTGCCGAGGCGCATATCATTGTACGTGATGGATCAATAAAGGATGTAAAAATTGAAGAACTAAAGAAAGGGGATAGGGTTCTTGTAAGGCCCGGAGAAAAAATTCCAGCAGATGGTAAGGTTATTGAGGGTGAATCCGAGGTTAACGAATCTATGATTACCGGCGAATCGAAACCGGTGGACAAAAAAAAAGATGACAAGGTAATAGGAGGCTCTATAAACAGTGCTGGTTCATTAACCGTTGAAGTTACCAGGGTCGGTGAGGAATCGTATCTTTCCCAGGTAGTTGAACTGGTTAAAAAAGCAAGCGAAAGCAAATCAAGGGCACAGGACTTAGCAAATAAGGCAGCATTCTGGCTCACCATAACCGCTCTTGTTGCAGGAGTTATTACACTGGTAAGCTGGCTTCTCTACAACGCAAAATTTGACTTTATCCTTGAACGCGTAGTAACGGTTATGGTAATCACCTGTCCTCATGCATTAGGTCTGGCAGTACCGTTAGTTATTGCCATGATTACTACGCTGTCAGCAAAAAATGGTATTTTGATACGGAACAGGACATCGTTTGAAAGTGGACGGAGGTTACATACCGTTGTATTCGATAAAACAGGGACACTGACAAAAGGAGAATTCGGGGTAACGGATATTGTCCCTCTGGGGGATTGGAACGAAGAAGAGCTTTTACGCAGGACAGCTTCCCTTGAGGCACATTCAGAGCATACGATTGCTCAGGGCATTATCAAGAAGGCCAGGGAAAAAAATATGGAATTATATATGACTGAAAATTTTGAGGCGATTCCCGGAAAAGGGGCAAAGGCAAAAATCGAAGGCAATGAACTTTATATAGGAAATAGACGAATACTGGAAATTGTCGGTATTACACAAGATGAAGTTGAGAAAAGAATTGATGAGATAGCCTCTCAGGGTAAGACTATCGTGCTTGTTACAACCAAGGATAAAATTCAAGGGATCATTGGCCTTGCAGATATAATCCGGGATGAATCGAGAGAGGCAATTGAACGGCTAAAAAAATTTCATATAGCGGATGTTGTATTAGTAAATAATGATCCACGGACGGTAGTAGACGTAATATCCCTTTCCCGTATTACCTACCGAAAAACAGCACAAAATTTAGCATGGGCTACGGGTTATAATATTTTTGCAATTCCACTCGCTGCGGGGGTGCTCTCCAATTATGGAATAATCCTTCCACCGGCAGTAGGTGCCATCATTATGTCTGTAAGCACGATTATTGTTGCTCTCAATGCACGGCTTATTTCTTATAAGAAGGTATAAAAAGATTTTTTAATTTTCCCGTTTCAGAATGTATACTGGAATCCTAAAATAGCCCTCACATCAGGCGACTCATCACCTATTCCAAAACCCAAACCACCAGAGATAACTGTTAGAGGTGTTAATTGATAGCGAACACCAGTCTCAATCAAATTAAACTCAATATCTTCTTCCTTCCTTTCTTCACGTACATAATCAGCAACAAAGAGGGTTTCATTACTGAGCCTTGCACTATAACCAATTGAGGCCTTATACCAATCACTCCTCTCCCTGGGCTGTTCATCGTCGTTAAATTGATAGGCCAGATTAACGTGCAGCCGATGGAATAGGGAACTTCTGCTCAACGTTTTTGTAATGATAAACTTGACGAGGGGGTCTACGCCCTGACTGTCTTCACCGGTTGGAAGGTCTATGGCGCCCGTTACTGCAAATGCCGGTAAGAGAAGTGTCTCCTGGTTAAAATTGTAAAGCCACTCTAATCTTGTTTCTCCGATATCATCTGGCTCAATCTCACCAAAGAGTACGGGTACTTCAATAGAAATCTGTCCATTGCGCGGAAAACCGAACTCAAGCCTTGGTGTGACAATAAAGCTATCTACACCCTCGTGACCACGGTCATAATTAAAGACGGTCTGTATTTCACGACCTAAATAAGGGATTGGGTATGCATCAATCGTCTCAACAGGTAAACCCTCTTCAAGGTTTGTGTGATCGGCTGCTCTGGTTACGGAACTAAGGATAAAGATCACCATCAAAATTCCACATAAAATAACCAATCGGTATATCTTTGTTAACATACGCATAGTACCTCCTTTCAAAAATAGTAAATTATGAAGTTTGAGAACTACCGGTTTCTGATACTGGTGGCAGATCTGGGTCTTTATCCATTGGCATTGGCTCAACATCTGGTATATTGCCATATTTATCATGCCAACCTTTCAGCATTGCCTCAATCATCTTATGAGGCGTAACCCCCGCATCCATCATTTTGTGATCCATCTTCATGTCGGGTACAAGTTGCTTGACAGCATCATGCAACGATCCGGAGATTTCCCCTTCCTGCATGCCGGGTGTTAATTTCATACGGAGTTGTTTCATAACGGTATCAGGGACTTGTGCTCCACCATCAGGACTCATCAGAGGCCACATTTCCTGAAGCATCTCCTCCATCATTCGATTCATCGAACCCTCATAACCCTTCATCCAATCCTCATAACGGCGAGGATCCATATTAGGGTATGGAAGGTCAAATTTCCGTGCCAGTTCTTCATCGCCGGGCTGATAACTCATTGCCATAACAACACGGTACATCTCCTTACGTTTCTGGTCTATTGTCCATCCCTCATAAGCAAGGATATCATATGCTATACCGTGTAACATATGCAAATTGTCGAAGATATTTCCTGATTCAGGGCTCATTCGTGAGTACCTTGGCATAATTTCCCGGCTTAGCAGCATCCGCTGCGGCCGGTTATGAAAAACCTGGGTAAAGGTCAGCTGATGCGTCTGCTGCACCGATAGCTCCTGTTCATCGTCATTCCCTGCAATCATCATTGCCTCATAAATCACCGGATGCCACCAGTGTGCCACATAGAAATAGTTATTTGATTTGGGGTAGTTATTTCGGAAATAACCGAAATACGGCTTCATTAATACCCCGGCCCGGCGCATGGTTACATCTAATGGTGCCGGACTGCGTGCGACTTCATTCATTCTCAAATAGTACTGTACCGATCTATCTGTCCACTCCTTTTTTTTAGACCAGGGAATCCTTCTATATGACAGGATATCGTAGGTCTGCTCATGATGGATATGGGTCCAATCAATAGCCCGATAGAGCATCCACATCTCCTGGCCTACATAGGGACCATAGTACATCATAGTAGGCTCAATCCGTGGAGGATGATATGAGCGTGCCAATACTTCAGCATCAAACCCTGCATCATAATAGAATGCCTTTTCAAGTGGTGTAAGTTGCAATACATCATGCTGTTTGGCATGAGCAAAGTGAACTGCGGAGGAAAAGCGATAAGCATCGTTATGGCGATAATAGAATGCAGTGTTATAGCGTTTTGTAAACGGTCTTAGCTCATACACCTCGTTGCGTTGTTCAAAATGAAAATGATTATTCGCCCAACTGGTCTGTGCAATAGTAACTATTGCTGAAATGATAGATACAAATAATGGTAGCCGCATACTTCACCTCCGGTAAGGTTTCCCTATAGTATTTGTCAATCTCATAATCCACTCCGTTATTAACCAAAATCGCAAATAGAATACCAAAGGTATGGCTCAGATTAAACGGAGCTAGAGATAACAAATTTGATTGATAAGGTAAATTATGTTTGACACTGTGTAAAATATATGATAATTTGATTCTATATTTTACATAATGTAAAACATATATATCTTTGTAAATTTCAAAAACTCGAAAATAATCTTTTTTGTCTGTTTCGATAATCTTACGTCAGGAGGGTTTTATGAGAAATTAGAATATCTTACTTTTTTCAAGTGATTAATTTTGGTCTATTTCGATGATCTTATTTCAGGAGAGAGTTTTGTGAAAAAAAGATTTTTTGGATTTTTGATTTGTGCAGCAATTGCGATACACATGAGCGGAAAGTGGGTTTTTGCTGAGCATGCTAAATATCTGTTCAAGAGTTGGGATAATAGTATCTTTGTTTATACAGGACTGGGAGAATCGGTAGATATCATTGATCCGGTAAAAATGAAAAGAGTTGGTACGATACCCGGGATTGCCGATATTCATAATTGCTTTACCTCATATAATGGTACCGCTCTTTATATAACTGCCGGAAAGGAAATAGTAAAGGTATCCATCAATGGAGAAAAAGGCGATGGTAAGATAAGGCGTAAGGAACACCTCGTTGATGAACTTGCCCACGTAGCCTTAAGCCTTAACGGTAAGAACCTCTATATCTCAGATGGTAAAGACAATGTTCTCGTAATAGATGCGAATACCCTGGAAGCAGTAAAAACTATCAATATGCCTACAGGTCTGGATAATGTGGTTAAGATTGTAAAAGATGAGTTGGGTAAGCCCTGGGATGATACGGACAGCAATCCGCATGGACTTGCGATACACCCCGGAGGAAGATATGTTTATGTTCCTTTAGTTTGGAGTGGCGCCGTTGCTGTAATTGACACGTGGGTTAATGAAGTCGTTAAGACCTTGTATTTAAATGCATCTAATGCCAATCAGCCTGGTCATGGGACAACGCCTGTGGCCTTGGGTTTTTCTACCGATGGTCGCTGGTGCTTTGTCAGTTGTGCAGTTCCAGGTTATGAATGCATTCTGAACACCTCCAATCCTGCAAACCCCAAAATTGAAACTACCGTTGCCGTTGGACTGTCTCCTATTCAAGTACCTGCAAATCCAACAAACAGATATTTTATTGCACCATGCCAGACATCGAGTTTATTAGATAATCAAGCATCACCCGTACCTGATCCTGTTTTTAATAATGCAGGATGGATTGATTGGATTAATGCGAATAAAGACACGGCCCTTGATTTAGTCGAGGCATTACTCAGTGCCCTTCATGAGGCAATGCCGATGGAACCTAATGATGATAAGCCAGACGCTTGTTTTGTTGTAGAGATTGATGATAACTACGATCGTGATGGAACCTCATGGGAGGTATTAAGTATCGTAGAGGCAGGTGTTGGTCCACATGGTGTGAGCTACACACCTGGTGGTGAATTTGCCTTCGTTACCCTCTCAAATGAGATTCCAGGAAAGGTTGCAGTTATTGTAGAAACAGAACCTGGGAAATTTAAGGTTATCCACAAGATAAAGGTAGGTACTTTTCCTAACGGAATTTCAACAAGGTTTGGGAAAAATCAGAATTCTTAATACAATAAGCCACTAAAGAGATTGGAACCACAGATTTAAAGCTAATAGATTTTACTTGATAAGTCATGAAAAGATGTAATAATTAAATAATCTTTTACTATATGTAAAACTATCGCATTAACGAAAAATATTTGTTCTTATACGGGGGAGTTAACCAAGAGGAGAGTATGTCAAGGATATACGATGATATTACCAAGAATTATTTACGTATAGCGTTATTACTTGCCTTTATCATTGGTTTAAGTACTGCATATATCGGTTGTTCAAATGGCTCAAGGAACTGCAAAAGTATTTTTAGAAAAGATCTCACATCTTATACATTGGATGAGAAGGATTAACGCAGAGCTATTGTAATTTCATGAACATTTTTGAAATGGTCTCAGAAAGGAGATGTACGATGAATACTATTTTACGTACTGTATTAGTATCCACCTTTGTTATTGGTTTAAGTGGGACTTATGCGAGTAAGGTTCTGTGGGCATGTGGTGGATCACATGGCAGCGAAGAAGGGCACGGTAGCCATAAACCAGATGGACACGTAATTCAGGCAAAAGCAGAGGCTGTTAAAGATCCGGTATGCGGTATGGAAGTTGGTGATACAAAAAAGGCACTTTCAGAAGAGTATAAAGGGAACGTATACTACTTCTGCTCCGAACAATGTAAAAAGACCTTTAAAAAAGATCCTGCATCCTATACAACTCCGGAGTCTCAACAACACATTGGGGAAAAAGGACACAAGCATTAATAGATGTATCTTCTGAAAGATATTAATCGAATCTTCACAAGTGAGATATTTAACTCGTTTGTTATAACAATGGTTCGGACATATTTAAGCGGCAATAACGCCAAGATTCCTGAGTTCTTGATAGATAGTTTGAATTTTTTTACTGTTAGGGTCGAGTTCTAACTTTGATAAAAATACATTCAGCATCATTTCATTGGCATATGAACGCTTATAGGATGCCATCGAAAACCCCTCATTTTTACTCGAAGGGTTTTTCAAGCGATGTTCTATTCGTACAAGATTTAATAAAGAGAGACTCAGATTAAAATGAAAATTGAGACTCTGCTGACACCGTGCTTGAGAATGGGTTAGTCCCAGGTACTGTTTAGCATCCCGGTAGGTAAATTCAATTTGAAACCGTGCCGTATAATATCGATAGACTCTTTGTGCATCCATACTCAGGTCAGTTGAGAACAGAAGCAGAAAGGATTTTTTTCCCTTTTCATCAAGGAAATAGACAAAGACTACCTGAATTTTTCTTTTGAGGGCAATGCTATAGACAATACTGCTAGAGAGAGAAATATTCTTATCAATCTTCTGATGCTGAAATTTCGATACCTCAGGAGAATTAATGATAAGTTTTACCGTATAGAGTTTTGGACGTCCTCGTTTCCTTTTGTGATAGTGTGGTGCCTTGTAGAGGTATCTCAGATTGGCATCTTTGCGAAGTTTCCCGACAATCTAATAGCCGGCATCCAAAGAACTATCGATAAATCGTTTTTTGGTATAAAAGCCATCAACGGCCAGGAGCTTGGGCAAAGCAATAGGAGTCTTTACTTGCTGAAGTGTTCTCAGTTGTCCAAGAAAAAAATCAAGGGTATTTTCCTCTGAAGACCTTTGAACAGGAGGCACTTGCCCAGCAGTCAAGGTATAGGCGGTTTTGTACGTTACATCAACGAGTGCAAGGGAAGAAATCTCAAGCCCTCGGCCAGGACGATGTTGAACACCGTTCCAAAAGGTACCTAAGCCATACGTTGCTTTGCCACTTTTGGGAATGAATGATGCATCAAGTGCTAAAAGATATTCATTCTGGTGATGATAAACAGTTTCGATTAAGGAGCTATTGAACTGGATAAAGTTAAAATAACGCCTAAAATTTCTCGAATAGGTCTTTTCATTGAGTTGACTATATCGGCTTAAATTTAAAAAATTGATTCGACCCGTTAAGGAAAGTGCTGCCTTGAACAAAATAAGCATAAATTGTATGTGTGATTTTCGTAAATGATTCATCTGGTTTAAAATATTCTCTGCTAATTTCATGTACCATATATCCTCTTTTTCTCATGTTTGGGTAATTCTTATTCTCTTTGGATATATGGTACTTCTACTTACCCTCTCTTAGTAAGTGAAAAATGTCCGAACCATTGTGTTATAATAAATGGCATAAAAATAGAAAGGAGATTTCATGAATTGTGTTTTACGTAAAGTTTTGATACTCTTCATTGTTGTTGTTTTAAGTGGTATCTATATGAGTTGTTCGGGACCATCTAAAAAAGACACTACGAATGATTCACCACAACACGGCCATGGTGGAGGATGTGGGCATTAATATGCTTATTTTCCGATAAAATCAAAGAGAAGGAGGTCATACCATGTACAGTACTATTTTACGTATAGTTTTTTTAGCCAGTATTACCGTAGGCTTAAGTAGTACTTATACAAATAATATTATATGGGCATACAGTGAAGAAAGTAAACAGAGTAATCATGAATCAAGTGGACATGCTGCTCAGGCAAAAGATAAGGAAAAGGTCGAAAAAACTGAGGTTGTAATAGATCCCGTGTGTGGTATGGTCATCAGCGATATCAAAAAGGCACCCACTGAGAACTATAAAGGCACAACGTACTACTTCTGCTCGGAAAACTGTAAAACGGCCTTTAAGAAAAGCCCGTCATCCTTTTTAGAAGGTCTACTTAAGAGATAACAATGCTAAATTATTACCATGTCATTTTGTGTAGTTATAAATTTTGCGTTTATCTGTTACGATAAAGAAATAACCGATGAAGGCCATTTTTGTCCATTTGTCAGGTAGCCGCCGGGGAAATACGGAACTATTCGCTTCTCATAAAATATCTATTGGTACTGATACCTCGAATGACCTTTGTTTTGATCCAATACTAGATGAAAACACATCTAAACATCACGCCGAGATTCTCCTCAGTAACTGTGATTATGTATTAAAGGATAAAGGAAGTGCCAAGGGGACGTTAGTAAATAATAGAGTCGTCACCGAGATTACACTGAAAGACGGCGATTTAATCGAGTTCGGTGCTGGTGGACCCAAGGTACGGTTCCGGATTAAAGCGGGCAAGGCTGACGTACATAAGCCCTGGGCAGAGATATTGGAAGATTCTTTGGGGATAGCGCAAACTTCCCAAAAAAGAGGGCATATTTCCGCAACGATTTTTCTGAAACAACTTTTATGGGAATCTTTTACTCAATCCTCGCATACTTTTAAAATCTATCTTTTTACGATACTTTTTATCATAGTGGGAAGTCTGGCACTATACCTCCATGGACAATATGTCAAATTGTCTAAAACGACAGAAAGGGTAAGTGTTCTCGAATTGGAGAGGTCGGTTGCTGAAAATATCCTTAAGAATTACAGTGGCGGAGTTTGTTTCATTCAAGGGTCATTTTATTTTTATGACGAGGAAACGAATGAACCTGTCATGACAATGCGCATGGAGGGGATGAAAGGGTTCAATGAATACACTGGTACGGGGTTCTTAGTCAGCAAGGATGGTCTAATCCTCACCAATCGGCATATTGCCGAACCATGGTGGGCACTGAAGATGATACCATATATTCATATCGAACCAAATCTTAAGCCGAGATTTGATGTATTTAAGGCATTTTTCCCTGGCATTAAAGAGCCTTTTGACCTAAAGACAGAAAAGATTTCTGATGATGTAGATATAGCTTTGTTGCGTATTGATATGCGCGGAGAAAAAATTCCCACTCTCGAATTAGATTACACGGGGAAAGGTGCGGTAATTGGTGAGCCTATGTTATTGTTGGGATATCCTGCTGGTGTAGGAGCTATTTTTGCAAAGACTGATCCTGAAATTGTTAACCAATTTGCTCATCTGCCATTTATCCCATTAGTACAAGAACTCTCAAATTGGGGACTGATAAGGCCACTTTCTACACATGGTCAATTAAGCGATATTATGTATAACAGGATGGTCTATGATGCTGAAACAACCTCAGGTGGTAGCGGAGGTCCTATCTTTAATAATAAAGAGAAGGTGATCGGGATTAACTATGCTACTTTTCCCGGATTCCGTGGTTCCAATTTTGGCGTCCCTATTAGCTATGGTATCGAATTAATAGAGCAAGTCTCGCATCGATAATAATCTTAATATCCTGAATTTTATAAAGAAGGCAAACCATGAAGACTATCCTTATCGTTGACGATGATAAAAATCAGCTTTTACTTTATGAGCAAGAACTATCATTAGAAGGCTATCATGTTGTTACGGCAATGGATGGTCTTGAAGCGGTAAAGAAGGTAAAAGAACAGACTCCGGACCTTATTATAATGGATCTCTTTATACCTAATATGAATGGTATCGAAGCAATGAGTAGTATCTTAAGTCAACGCAGAAAGATACCAATTATTATCAATACGGCTTATAGCGGTTACAAAGATAATTTTATGTCGTGGTTAGCTAACGCTTATATTATTAAGTCCTCGAATTTGAATGAATTGAAGGATACAATAAAGAAATTAATAGGTAAAATCGAAAAATCAGACGGATCTCTCTAATACTACTTATGGCGTAATTTAACAAAGGAAATTTTTTAAAGATTTATAGAGGTAAAGTATAATGCATGTATCTCATGATAGATTCAAATATAATCTCCGTATCTTCAGAAAGGCATTTTTACCCTGGGTATTGTCCTCACCAAGACACCTTTGGATGGCCTTGAGTTTATTTGGAAAGGTATGGAAGAAATATAAATCTAGTATTCGTTTGCAAAATCGAATTGATTATCCCATTCCTCATTCCTTTGTTTTAAGCCTTACTTCCGATTGCAATCTTGCTTGCGACCATTGTTATGCACGGGTATATGATGAGAAAAAGGTTTTACCCTCGAAAGTATTGGAGAGTATTCTAAGACAAGCTAGCTCGTTAGGTTGTTTCTTTTTTGTCCTTACCGGTGGAGAATCCATGTTATATCCAGACCTACTAAATATCTTAAGCCGACATGGTGATAGTATTTTTATCCTGATAACCAATGGGACTATGGTATCCGATGATGTTGCTGAAAAGCTAGCTTGTTTACCCCATATAATCCCGGTAATTAGCCTCGAAGGTGGTTTGGAGGATACGGACAAGAGGCGCGGTACCGGAGTATACAATAAAGTTATCAACGCCTTTGATAATCTCCAAAGGAACAAGATACTGTATGGGTTTTCTATTACGGTTACTTCGGAGAATGTGGAACAACTTCAAAAAGAAGAGATTTTTGGAGAAAAGCACCCCTACGGCGCCCGGCTAGGATGTTTTATAGAATACATCCCAACAGGGAGAACACCGAATTTGAGCTTATGCTTATCATCTGCTCAAAGAGACTCATTTCGGCAATGGTTTTTAAAACTGAAGGAAAGATCAAACACTTATTTGATTCACTTCCCTGGAGATGAGGAGCTTATGGATAATTGTCGGGAGGCAGGAAAAGGATTTATTCATATCAATCCGGAAGGTTACATAGAGTCCTGTGCCCTGCTGCCCTCCAGTAAGTATAATGTGGTGGAAACACCTCTTGAAGTATGCTTAAGAAACTCGTATTTCGATAGTCAGCAATGTTCCCATGATTATGAGGCACTTGAGAATCACCCTTGTATGAGCCACAGACAGGGTCTGAACTATAGTGTTTTTGATTGATGGCAACTCTTCAGGCCACAAAGACACAAAGTCACAAAGAGAATCGCTTGGTAGGAGCCGTCTCCCGACGACGATTGACAATGCACAAGATTATTGCAAATGAACATGGGTTGCAAACAGGGGGTTAGATCCTACCGCTGCATCAAAATTTTAATTTTGTTTGAGAGAAGGTAATCCTATGATTGAAAAAATGCTCAAAACATCCTGGCATACCATGGAGGCTAATGAAGTAATAGCGAGCCTCAATGCCGATATCAATACGGGAATTACTCACGCTGAGGCAGAGAACAGGCTCAAGAAATACGGACACAATCAATTAGAGGAAAAAGAACGTGTATCCCCCCTATTAATCTTTTTCGGACAGTTTAATAACTTTATTGTATGGATATTGATTGCGGCTGCCATTACCTCAGGGGTTATGAAGGAATGGATCGATGCATTAGCTATTATTGCCATTGTTATCATTAATGCTATTATTGGATTTATCCAGGAATACCGTGCCGAGAGGTCTCTTGAAGCCTTACAGAAAATGTCAGCCCCTTTTTCAAAGGTTCTGCGGAATGGCGAAGTATCATCAATTCCTTCCCGGGATATTGTACCGGGAGATATCGTTTTACTCGAAGCCGGGGATTATGTCCCTGCCGATGGCAGACTCTGTATTTCCTTTGGCTTGAGAACTCAGGAGGCATCACTTACGGGGGAATCAACATCCATTAACAAATCGGTAGAACCGCTTCACAATCCATCTTTACCTATTGGAGACAGGAAGAATATGGTCTTCATGGGCACCTCGGTAACGAGCGGCAAAGGTACCTGTGTCATCGTATCAACAGGCATGCAAACAGAACTGGGTAAGATTGCGGGTCTTATCCAGGCGGCAGGAAAAGAGGAAACCCCCCTTCAGCGCAGACTTGAAGCCTTTGGAAAAAAGCTGGTTTATCTGTGTCTTGGAATCGTGGTAATCGTTTTCCTTTTAGAGATATGGAGAAAAGATCCGATATTAGAGGCATTCCTTATATCGGTGAGCCTTGCTGTTGCTGCTATTCCAGAAGGATTACCAGCCATAGTAACGATTGCCCTGGCATTAGGTGTGCAGCGTATGGTAAAGAGACATGTACTGATTCGAAAGTTGCCAGCCGTAGAAACGCTGGGAAGTACTACGGTAATCTGCTCAGATAAGACAGGTACTTTAACTCAAAATGAAATGACCGTTAAAAAAATATTTGCCAATAACAAAATGATCGATGTTTCAGGAACCGGCTATACCCCTGAAGGAGACTTCACTCATAATGGCATACCCCTTTCAGAAATTGACCGGCAAGCACTCAGAAAGACTTTAGAAATCGGTGTACTGTGTAATAATGCATACCTGAAAAGAGAAGATACTACCTGGAAGGTCATTGGAGACCCTACAGAAGGAGCTCTATTGACTGCCGCTGCTAAAGTAAACGTCTGTAAAGAAAATTTTGAAAAAGATTATCTACTTGTCTCAGAAATTCCTTTTGATTCCGAACGAAAGAAGATGTCCACAATCAGAAAAACACCCGATTCTACCCTACTCGTTTATGAGAAAGGTGCACCAGATGTTATTTTAAAGGATTGTACAAAAATATATACGGATGGAGGAATAAGGGATTTAACGAAGGATGATATCAAGACCGTCTTAAATGCAACCTGTGAGATGGCAGAAGCAGCATTGCGCGTTCTCGGTGTGGCGTTCAAATCACCCGGCCACAACATTGCAAATCCAATCTCTGATGCTGTAGAAAAGGATATGGTATTTACAGGATTATTGGCAATGATTGACCCACCCAGACCTGAAGTAAAAGATGCCGTTGCTGTCTGCAATAAGGCTTGTATAAGAACGGTTATGATTACGGGAGATCATAAAAACACGGCTAAGGCAATTGGTGAAGAGTTGGGATTACTTAAGAAAAATTTTATGGCCATCGATGGAATGGAGTTGGATAAGCTTTCCGATGACGATCTGGAAAAAGAGGCGCCAAAGATAGGGGTATATGCGCGGGTTTCTGCTGAACATAAACTTCGAATTGTGAAGGCATGGAAGAAACACAATCAAGTTGTGGCAATGACAGGCGATGGGGTAAATGATGCCCCGGCCATTAAAGAAGCGAACATCGGCATATCGATGGGCATTACCGGTACCGATGTTACCAAAGAGGCCTCTGATATGGTTATAACGGATGACAACTTTGCATCCATTGTTGCAGCCGTTGAAGAAGGACGGGGTATTTATGATAATATCCGAAAATCTATTCACTACCTGCTTTCGTGTAACGCAGGTGAGATTTTAACCATGCTCTTTGCCTCAATATTCAATCTTCCCATTCCTTTATTTCCAATACAAATACTATGGATCAACATTGCGACAGATGGATTACCCGCACTGGCGTTAGGTGTTGATACGGTAGATCCTAACATCATGAACAGACCCGCCAGAAGATCAACAGAACAAATTATAGATAGAAGTTTGGGAAAATTGATACTATTTCAAGGTTTTCTTATAGCATTCAGCACTATTTTTGCTTATTTATATATTCTATACTACACCAGTAGTGTAGAGCCTGGCTATCTCTATTATTGGTTCAAGAATGAATTAATACCCTGCTGTTTAGGCGGCACATTAAAAAGCGATCTCGACCGGTCAAGAACAGTTGCTTTCTGTGTGATGGTAATCTCTCAATTATTTCATTCCTTTAACTGCAGAAATGCAAAACATTCACTATTTCAGATTGGCCCTTTTACTAATAAAAAACTTTTATTGGCAACGGGGCTTTCCTTAGCTATGCAGGTAGCCATTGTCTATATCCCTTACTCTGAAGGCATCTTTAAAGTAACGCCTTTAGGATTGCAGGATTGGATTATCGTCTTTGGATTTTCTTCTCTTACTTTTTTTGTTATGGAAATAATAAAATGTTTTTTAAGGAAGAGATAGCTTACTCTGTCATAAGAGAAAAATAATTTTTATTGCAATCATACCTGTAACGTTAACCTGTGTTTAAAACTTTTTATGATACAAAGGAGAATAGTAATATGTTGAATGGGAAACTTATTGGAATAGTTGCGTTTGCGGTTATATCTATTAGTGTGATGATTGGGGAAGCAGCTTTGATGATGGACAAAGTAAAGAAAACACATTGGGGCATTGTGCGATAGCCCCAATGTGTTTTCAAGATTTATCCCAGGCTTCTTCGTATCATTTTGTCTCAAAAAGGTAACAAATGATGACCAAAGACCCTGTTTGCGGAATGGTTGGAAAAGAAGAGCTCAAATACGAATACAAAGGCCATATATTTTATTTTTGCTCAAATTTCTGCAGAAATGAATTCCAGAAATCCCCGGAAAACTACACTGGCCAAAGGTATATCACCACTGCCGTAGAAGGAAAAAAAGAGAGAAAGATTGCTTATTTCTCCATGGAAATAGGTATTAACTCTCATATTCCGACATACAGTGGAGGATTAGGAGTTTTGGCAGGAGATACTATACGATCCTGCGCTGATTTGAAAGTGCCTATGGTAGCGGTTACTCTCTTATACGAAAAGGGGTATTTCTATCAGAAATTGGATATCTTGGGAAACCAGCAAGAGATCCCTGTTCAATGGAACCCCGAAGACTTCTTAAAACCCTTACCTAATAAAGTCAGCGTACAAATAGAGAAGAGAACGGTAGTTATTCAGGCCTGGCAATTTAATATTTTAGGCATAACCGGCTACTCTGTACCTATCGTATTTTTGGATACAGACCTGAAAGAAAATAATGAATACGACAGAGGACTTAACGATTATCTGTACGGAGGAGACCAAAGATACAGGTTTGCCCAGGAAATTATCCTCGGAGTCGGTGGAGTACGTATGCTCCATAATTTAGGTTATACAGAAATAAGAAAGTATCACTTGAATGAAGGCCATGCCAGCCTATTAACATTGGAATTATTACAAGAACAAAAAATAAAGAATGAGTTTTTGTGGGATTATGAAACAGTAAGAAACCTTTGTGTATTTACTACGCATACACCAGTACCGGCAGGACATGATCAATTTTCTTACGATTTAGTAAATCGCGTTTTGGGAGAATTGGTACCTCTTGATATCTTGAAGATGCTTGCCGGAGAAGAAAAGCTAAATACGACCTTGCTTGCCTTGAATCTAAGTAAATATATCAATGGCGTAGCAAAAAAACATGGTGATGTCTCAAAATCGATGTTTCCTGGCTATCCTATAGATTCCATAACCAATGGCGTGCATTCAGTTACCTGGACATGTGATAGTTTTAAGGAGCTTTATGACAAATATATACCAGGGTGGAAAAATGATCCTTTTAGTCTGAGATATGCCTTAAATATTCCTAAAAGAGAAATATGGCAAGCACATGATAAAGCAAAGAGAATTCTCGTTGATTATATAAATAAAGAAGAAAATGCAGGTTTTCATTACGATACTTTTACCATTGGATTTGCCAGGCGCGCAACGCTCTATAAGAGAGCGGATTTGGTATTTTCTGATATTAACAGGCTTATTGATATTTCAGATACTATGGGTAAAATTCAAATTGTTTTTGCTGGTAAAGCTCACCCGCAAGACTGGCCCGGGAAAGAAATGATTAAAAGAATTTTTTCAGATATAAATCGATTAAGAGACAAAGTAAAAATAATATATTTAGAAAATTATGATATGGAACTGGGGAAAATGCTCACTTCGGGAGTAGACCTCTGGCTAAATACCCCTCAAAGGCCCAATGAGGCATCGGGTACTTCTGGTATGAAGGCAACGCACAATGGTGTCCCGAGTTTTAGCGTCTTGGATGGTTGGTGGATTGAGGGTCATATTGAGGGTGTTACCGGTTGGTCTATCGGACCAGAGACTATAGATAGTGGATACGATAGTAAGAAAGATGCAGAGGAACTATATAGAAAATTAGAAACGATAATAGTACCTATATTCTACCATAATCGAAATAAATGGATTGGCATCATGCAGCATTCCATTGCCATTAATGCCTCATTTTTTAATACCCACAGGATGGTTCAGCAATATGTCTTGAATTCATATTTTATATAAGAAAAATCCTCATGAGTTAAAAGTTTCCTTTTTATAATACATAACGGTATTCCGGATCAATTATGGGTAATATTAACCATACACAAAACAATGAGCACGCTGTCATTAATGAATACGCCAATCTTGCTTCTCAATATGATAAGCATTGGGCCTTTTATATCAACGCAACCCTTCAAGAAACACTAAAGCGATTGGATATTAAACCAACTGATACAGTATTGGATATCGGCTGTGGTACAGGTGCATTACTCCGGTCAATTTCCATAAAATATCCTTCAGTTAATTTAATCGGGATAGATCTCAGCAAAGAAATGATCAAGGTTGCTTGCAATAAGCAAATCAAAACATGCAATCTTGTTACTGGCAATGCACAGCATTTGCCCTTCCGCTCAAAAAGTTTCGATATAGTAGTCTCCTGTAACGCCTTTCACTATTTACGTAAGCCTGAAGCATGTTTATTGGAGATCGCCCGTGTACTTAAACCTCAGGGTAGAATCGTAATTACTGATTGGTGCGATGATTATATTGTCTGTCGTATTTGTGATTTATTTCTTCGTATGTTTAATCGTGCACATTTCAAAATGTATGGGCTTAGTGCATGTGAGCGTTTACTTCGAGGCACTGGTTACCGTAATGTAAGAGTTGAGAGATACAAAATCAACTGGCTTTGGGGTCTCATGACTGCAAAGGCCCAAGTTAATCATTACTAACCATACACTTTAAGAACATATCCGAGTACGTATTTATATGATACTCTTTGTAATAAAAGCCTTTACAGGAGGGATGAGACAAATTACGATATGCCATAGAGTATATTCGTATGAGACTTGAGGATACCTTTTTGCTGAAAGGTATTTTATATTTAATTTTTTATGAAAGGAGAAGAGAGCATGTTGAATAAAAAATTTGTAGGAATAGTTGCGTCTGCGGTTCTGTCTGTTAGCGTGATGGTATGGGGAAGTAGTTTTTCTTATGCCAATGAAAAACCGCACAAACACAAGGAAACTGTTCCTGGAGAATCTGAAACAGAGACCATGGAAAGTAAGTGCCCTAAATGCGAATTGACACGGGTAAGACCTATAAAGGGAAGGGCATATCACCCAATACAATGGAAGATGAAATGTCCGGAATGCAAGAAAGAGCCAAAAGAAATGCTCATAGTTCATTGCGATGAATGTGATGAAAATTTCCTTGAATGCCCAATTTGTAGAGCAGAACAGAAGAAGGCAAAAAATAGGTGAGATATATTTCTTCAGAAATAGTATGGGTGGATTCGGCGTAAAAACCAACGCCTTAATCCACCCTACTCATAAATGGAAATTTGACTAGGGGCATGTTGCAACATGCCCCTACGGTTATTTGTCCTATATCTGAAGATGTACAAGATACTCTCAATTCCCTGCCTGAAAATCTGCACGGGGATAGCAACCCGAAAGGGTTGCCCTGCAGAATTGAAGTTCCTATACATTATCTCTTTCTCTTTGTAGATTTTTTCCCGATTTGCTAGGGTTGAGTGGAATTATTGTTTGTTTTCGGCCCCTGAGTCTTTACCAGAAGGTCTACCACCAATTTGGCCTCCTCGTAACCAAATCTGGCCGAAGGAAGTGTATCCCGGGTTATCACCTGCATCTTTTTGACAATCTTCTCCCATCCATCCCTATCATGCGTCTCAAGAAGTATCTGTTCTCCAGGATGACAGATAAGGCACTTCGCAACAAATATATTGCCTCCGGCGTCTTCTTTCAGCACATCGGCTCTTTCTGATAAAAACTGTGTAATCCGGCTGGCATCCTCTTTGGTTATATATTCAGAAGCCTCGGACTGCATGCGATCAACAGTTTCTCTCCATTCCCCGGTAGTCTTATCTTTCAGAAGAATCCGGTTTATGGAGTGACACGAAGTGCACCGGTCTACAAATAAAAGCCTCGCATCTTCATAATCCTTTCTTTCACTCGTTGCAGCCCTGATTCGTTCTGGCAATATACTTACAATTTCGCTGATAATCTGCTGAGCTTCTTCGGATGTAATCCATTCAGGATTCTTATCCCTCATTTCTTCCACAATATTCTTCCATGCTTCTGCAGGTCTTGGCATGATGAATACCCGTTTTAATGTATGGCATCGGGAACATTTTGTATCAACTAAAAGATGTTTACTCACAGCATCTTTGGTTTCCCGGGCCGTGAGGACGGTCAAAACAATAAAATGACACAATACCATAATAACCGGTATCATATACTTCATTATCAGGTAATCTCCTTGCTGTATAATTCTAATCGGTAATTAACTGTAGAAAATTCTCAGAAGGTGTTTTCAGATAAATGAATTTGGGAAGATTTTTCACCCTACCCATAAAACTCCTCTCGCTATAGGATAATAAATAGCACTTTTCCAAAGTATGAGCGGTATAAGGATGATCATATTTTGCTTCTGTAATGATATAATAATTCACTGACAAAACAATGATAAATCTAATTTCCATTCATAACTTTTAATTTCTTGAAAATAATTTGAGATCGTGCTATAAGATAAGACCTTAGTCCTGAAAACGATAGAATCGGACAGAAATATCCCGAATAAACTGGAACACTATTCTTAGCTTGATGCATACGGGCTTTAAACCTGCAAAGACAGACCGAAAGGTTCGCTCTGTTATCAAATTACCCCTTTCTTTTACCTTAACAAAATACCCTTGACGGAGGAAATGAAGATGAGAAAAATAATCTTAATTTGGTTAAGTTTCATATCCATCTTGTTTTCTCGGCAAATTTTTGCCGGAGATGTAATTATTACCGTGGATAGATTTACCCATCATAATGAAGCTCCTGTCCAATTTTCACTGTGTACTAGTGAAGAATGCCACGAGAAGAGAGATAAGGGATATAGTACTATAGATGCACAACTTATCGAATCTACTGAGAATTTCAGGAAATATAGGATTAAAAACCTACAGCCAGGGGTGTACTCTCTTTCTGCATATCATGACCTTAATAATAGCGGTAAATTAGAAAGAAGTGGCATTCTCGGAATACCGGAGGAACCTATTGGGTTTTCAAGGCTTGACGTTCAAAAAATAAGGCGCCATCCAAGATGGGATGATGTTAAGTTTCAAGTTGGTAAAGAGGATACATCAGTCATAGTCCATCTGGTTGATAAATTTGGCCTATAGGTATTTTATCTCTTCTTAAAGTATATTAAAGTTTACGTAGCTTTACCGATGAAAAAATTATATAATTGTTACAATATTTTTTATGATACCGCGATATCACCTGCAGAAAAAAGAAAGAGAAATAAAGGAACCGAAGGAATTACTTGCAATAATAAAAAAGGGAAAATACACTACGATTGCAATGTGCAAAAATAATGAGCCATATATTGTTACGCTGAGCTATGGCTATGATGAAATAAAAAATGCACTCTATTTCCATAGCAGACAGAAAGGTTTGAAATGTGAATTTATTAAAGACAACCCCCATGTATGTGCAACCATCATAGAAGATAGAGGCTATATTATGAACGATTGCGCACATGAATTCCGGTCGGTAATCATCTGGGGAAATATGTATCTGGTGGAAACGTTAGGAGAAAAGAAACACGCAATGGACATTTTATTATATCATCTGGAAGAAAATCCTGACAAAATAAAACAAGAATCCCTGTCGAATGATAAAATATACAGGAATTTAGGGATGTTGAGACTGGATATAATTGAGATAAACGGTAAATGGGGAAGGTAGATAAAGTTTTCATTTACATGCATAGTGGGGAAGCAAGGCGAAAGCCTTGCCCTACTCTTTAATAAGAGATATTCCGTGAAATGTAGAATAGGCTGTGGAGCTTGTTGTATTGCACTGTCAATTTCATCCCCAATACCGGGAATGCCAAATGGTAAACCTGCCGGTATCCGATGTGTACAGCTTGGTCCGGATAATCGTTGTCTCCTTTTCGGCAAACCGGAAAAACCTAAGGTCTGTTCAAATCTTATACCCTCAAAAGAAATGTGTGGGCAAACGTTCGGGGAAGCATACGAATATCTGGAATTTCTCGAACGATATACCACCCCAACCTCTTAAATCTCATATATGGGTTAGGCATGGGCAAACCAGTTTGTCCATGCCATCTCCTTTACCGCTGAAATTCCAAACAGGAAATAAACATCTTACTTTGGTGTGAACTTAAACTTCTGCCCCCCTATTGCCGCCTCATACATTAAACCATTTTTCGTTAGAGTAAAGATTGCAACACCATTATTATAGTCGGCATCAAGAGAAATCCCATCGGCTGCGGCTACGGCGGAGGCTCTCGCACCTAGTTTGAGATTACCTGTCTTGAAGTCTTCAAGTGTTTCTTTATCTTTAAAAAAGACGATTTCACTGTAGAGCTGGCCGCCAAGCTGAACACCAAGAGTTACTTGTACCAGGCTCGCAGTACCAATCATAGTTCCCTGTTCATAGACTTCTCCTTTGCCATGAGCGGCTCCAATGCCGGCTCCTCCTTTTGTAACGGTTGGAAATATGGCGTAACCATAAGCCTTCTCAAAATAGACCTTCAAGCCTGGATAGTGATTTTTAAAATTTGTAACAGATACTGCAACTTGTGTATTCGTAATATCCCGATCTTCTGTTGTCTCAGCATCAAGCGGGTTCCATCCCGCATATGCAGGCATAGCAAACACAACGGTAATGCTTAATGCGATAAAGCTCTTAACAAGTGCTTTTTTCATTTTTTCCCTCGAGAAAGAATTTGTAAGATAACCTAATTACTATGAGATGAATACTTGAAATTTGCCAGATAACAGAAAGGAGATAAATAAGTGAGGGATTTTATCATATCCTGTATCGGAGTGCAAGTATCATGTTGCATAAGTACTATTTCACTTTTTATTGATAGTTTCCCTTGCATTAAATTCTTATAATTATTTAAAATAGGTCTTCGGCGACTTTAGTGCCACTACGGAGTTTATTTGAATTTCCTATGCATAAAAACAGGCGATAAAGAAGTATTACCTGGGATACAGATATGGATAAACATAAGAAACCAGAGGTTTGGCAAAAACAGCGTATAGAAAAAGGACCGGATTTTAAAATTCTGCAAGTGCGCTTTGATTGGTTAAAACATCCAAAAAGCCAAAAAGAATTGAAGCGATTAGTTTTTGAAGCAAATGATTGGGTTAATATTGTTGCTACTACACAAAAAGATGAGATTGTAGTTGTAAAACAGTTCAGGTTTGGTGTAGAAAAGATTACTACCGAAACACCAGGCGGCATGGTTGACCAGGGAGAAGATTCAAGAACAGCAGCAATACGAGAATTGAGAGAAGAGACAGGGTATACCAGTTCCGAATGGCATTATCTCGGCTCTGTTGAACCAAACCCGGCGTTTTTGAATAACATTTGTCATTTTTGGCATGCAAAAAATGCTCATCAAACAGAAGAAATGTGTCTGGAGGAAGAGGAGGACATTATCGTTACAACATTAACCCTTGATGAAATACGCCATGAAATTCAAGCTGGCAATTTTAGACATTCATTAGCCCTTTTAGCGCTTACAAAAGTTTTTAATGTATGGGATTGTCCTGAAAGGAAAGGAGAAGAATCATGTCAAACGAAAGACTCAAAAAATGAGAGAAATTTTCATGCTTGATCATCAATCTCACTATAGTTTTCTTAGTTCTCTTCTTCAGCAATCGATGGTAGACGATGTTGAAGGCGCCTTTCCAAAGACTATTTTAAGCTTTTTAAAAGACATCGGGTTTCAGTTATCAGGAAAAAAATTCTCGGAAATTTTTGCTGCTTCTTATGAAGGATTATGGGTCTCCCATCATACGGTATTAAAGTTAGACCCTGAAACGGGAATATTTGGAAAGAGGATACGGGCGCGAAATAGCCAATCGGAACTGTTATTGGCCTTGTTTAAAAATATTGTCGCCCAATTTAAATTCTCCCCCTTTTTTCCTGATTCAGTAAAAGGAGACTTACAACTTACCCCCCTCAAAATAAAAGACTCTAACCTTGGGAGCATAGCTTATGGAATAACCGATTCATTTCATTTGGATGTTGAGGGAGATCATCCAATCGAATTCCTGGTCTATCTGGGCGATGGGCGTAGTCTGAGAGATTTGCGGCGAATGATAGAAGTAAATGCCGATATCAGGGCATTGAAAGATATGTTCGGTTATTTAGCGGACGATTCATCTACTATTTTTCCTCTGATACCTTATGAGAAAATAGAACATCATAAAGGTTGTCTATCTCTTACAATAAAAAAAACAATCCTTGATGAGACCTATCGGCTTAAAGTTACTATGAAAGGTCTCGAACATACCGCCCCCGAAGATTTAGAAATCCGGAAAGATGAGCATCCTGAAGTTTTCAGTTATTTTGTGCTCAATGAGGTAGAAAGCTATCTGAACAAGGGCGATAAGGGTTGGGACTTACTGAAACAAATAACAAAAAAAGGGCCCGATTGGTTTGAGGAAAAACAGTTGAGGCTCCGCCATTTCTCTGAAAATGCTAAAGAGATCAGGGTTATTCCAGCGTCTGAAAAATATAAGATTCTATCTCTCCCTCCACACTATAAAAAGTATTGTGATTTTTATAAAAAGGATATAGAAGTAGTAGAAATACTGATACCCGTATATAAAATCATACTCCTGAAATCAGGCGTTTCTTTCAGGATAGATATCGAATTTACCGTTGAAACGACCAGGGAACGATTCCGTCCAAAGCCTGTTAAACTCAGTGATATTTTTCAAAAAAGGACATTAGAGTTTATCCACCTTTTGCAGGATGCAAAAAGCAGAGGAGACCTGATTGAAGAAAAAATTATGTCTTTGCTTAATATGCTTGAAATAGCCTACCGATCCCTTTCTTTTTTAATAATGGATAATACGGTTGTTGCCGGCGCATTCAATTATCTGACGTATTTTGGAAGAGATACCGTATTCACCCATGTATTGCTCAAACCTTTCCTTCTGATCCTTACGCAACAGAAGATGGTACAACAACTGTTAAATCGTGCTAATCAGCAAGGTGAAGCTGCTCATGAAATAGATTCCCGCACTCACAGAGGAAAGGAAGAGCATTATGATTACCGGATGAGGGATACAGACTTTCTTATGGCTATTTCTGCCCTTGAATTACTGAACGAAATGAATGATGAGGAAATGAAGGTATTTTTGAACTATACGGATAGCAATAACCGCTATGCTATTGTTTCTCAAAAACCAGATAGACTCCTGAATAATGCGGTGGTTATCTTTCGGAATTTAAAAAACGTTCTCAATATAATTAACCGAAATGGTCTTATTTCTTTAAAAAGGAAAAACGATCCTAGTTCTGCCAATTGGAGAGACGCCGTTAATAGCTTTTCCCGGGGAACCTATCCTTATGATGTAAATGCCGTATGGGTTCCTTATCTGCTCCACCTTTTGATGTTATGTAAAAACAATATTCATAAAAAAAATATCCTTTTTGACTTTCTTGCGAAAACAAAACGCTCCTTTCCAGAAGAAAATTTTGAAAACATAGAATCTTTCCTCCACTTCGAGAATGAAAAGATAAAAGAAAAGATAGAAAGTTGGGTTACGAAAACGAAAAAAGCTTTTCTCATTACTTACCCGTTAGATGAATGGCGAATGAGGTTAAAAAACTTTTATAACGAACCGGAGAACCAGGATAATTCCATTCAGGATTTAAAAAAAATGAAGATAGGGTATTATCTGAGGGAACATGGTATGGGTAAGGTCTGGTTTACTGCTGAAGAATTTTTGGACGATAAGAAATGGGAAGATAGTTTGCGGTTTCAATTCCAGTATCTGGAGGAAAGGTTCTTCCTTCCGAACGGAAATCCGTTCCCCAAAGTAATTCGCACGTATACCATGGCTCTCGACAAAAGTAAAAAGCCAATTCCCATCCTCCATAGTGATCTTGGTTTTAAAGCCTTTGTACAATCAATGAAGGGAGAGCGGATTGAAGAAGAGCTAATTCTCGCCACAGAATTGCCAATTTCTCTGGGTGGATTGGCTATCATCGATAAGAATGGAGAAAGTTTAGGATTTTCGGTGGCGAATCCGATGCTATCCGATAAGAATGGATACGAATTACTGTTAACACCCTGGGAAAAAAAGATCGGCGTGGATCCCAAGAGCCTTTCCCCATGGAAGCTTTTAGGAAAAAATGCTTACCACGGTTGGGGCGCTGTCTGGGAAGTAATGATCGATTTTATGGTTGCGGCTTTACAGGATACCGATCTCCAAAATCAGGAGTATCTGAAAAAACATTATTGGTGGTTATTGGAAAGTTATACCCGGTTCCCCCGGGTTCGAAACAGGGAAGTTCTGGGATTTAAATATAATTGTGACTATGAAGATTGGTTTTTAACAGAGGCCACGGTTGAAAAATTTGAAATCAATGATTTGCAGGCTTTTAATGCCGCCGGACGATTAAGGGTATTACTAAAATCGCTTATTCCCGGAGTAACCAATTTCTGGCTCTTTAAACAACCGAACACCGTAAAAAAAGAAACAGATTTACGCGCAGGCTCAGTAGCTGAAATCTGAATTTTGTATTTTATAGATACTATACTTACTTATTCCTTGACTCTTGATAAAAATAAAATAAACTCATCATAAAGACTTCTGACAGCACCTTAATACTATTCACCGAAACGAAAATTGAAAAGTAAATTATGTATGGTAGTATCTAGAAAAACACCCTCATACTGGAATAAACCAAACTAAGGGGAACAGAGATGAAAGAGTTAGATAACATGCCTTTAGATGACCTTTGCATTAATACCATCCGTACCCTTGCTATGGATGCTGTACAAAAAGCAAATTCCGGCCACCCCGGGACACCCATGGCGCTAGCGCCTTTAGCTTATATACTTTGGACAAGATTTCTTCGACATAATCCCAGGAACCCTGACTGGTTTAACCGCGATCGTTTTGTGTTATCCAATGGTCACGCATCGATGCTGCAGTACGCTGTATTGTATCTGACAGGCTATGATCTGTCACTTGATGATATAAAAAATTTCCGCCAATGGGATAGTAAGACTCCCGGACATCCGGAATATCGTTTTACGCCGGGCATCGAGACTACCACAGGCCCGCTCGGTCAGGGTATCATGAACTCTGTAGGAATGGCTATTGCCGAGGCACACCTTGCATCGGTATTTAATCGCAAAGGGTATGAAATCGTAGATCACTTTACCTATGCGTTTTGCAGTGATGGTGATTTGATGGAAGGTGCTTCTCATGAAGCAGCATCTATCGCAGGACATTTAGGACTTTCCAAATTAATTTGGGTTTATGATGATAATCACATTAGCATCGAAGGGGCTACTGAACTAACCTATTCCGATGATGTAGCTAAACGATTTGAGGGTTACCATTGGCATGTGCAAAATCTGGGGGAAAAGGCAAATGATCTCGATGCCTTGACCAAAGCTTTCTCTCTTGCACAAGAAGAAACAGAACGGCCCTCTCTGATTATTGTTCGTTCACATATTGCTTATGGCGCACCCAATATGCAGGATACACCGGAATCGCATGGGTCCCCCCTGGGAGAAGAAGAAGTTGCATTAACGAAAAAATTTTATGGCTGGCCTGAGAATGAAAAGTTCTTCGTCCCAAAACAGGTACTCGAACATATGCATACAGCCATTGTCAGGGGCAGAGAATTAGAAGAAGCATGGCAGGAAAAATTCAGTACCTATAAGAAAATTTATCCGGAACTTACTGAAAGATTTGAGGCGGCTCTCCATGGGCGGCTTCCCCAGTATTGGGACCAAAATATTCCGGATTTTAAACCCTCTGACGGGCCTATGTCAACGCGTGATGCATCGGGAAAGGTAATGAATGCATTCGCAAGTAAAATTCCCTGGCTCATTGGTGGTAGCGGGGACTTATCGCCTTCTACAAAAACATTGATTAAAAATTCAAACTACCTGGAAAAAGGAGATTATGCCAACCGCAATATTGCATGGGGTGTAAGGGAACACGTAATGTGCAGTGCGAGTTCCGGTATTGCTCTGCATGGGGGCGTCCTGCCATTTGCCTCAACATTTTTTATCTTCACAGATTACGCCAGACCTGCTATACGGCTTGCAGCGCTCATGGAATTACCGGTAATTTACCTTATGACGCATGATTCTATCGGATTGGGTGAGGATGGTCCCACCCATCAGCCGGTTGAACATCTTGTCTCACTAAGGGCTATGCCGAATATGTGTGTCATACGTCCTGCTGATGCCAATGAAGTTGCATATGCCTGGCGTGTGGCTATGGTACGCAAGACAGGTCCTACGATGTTAGTACTCAGCCGGCAAAACTTGCCCATATTCGATCGCCGCAAAGTTGCCAGCGCAAAAGGAACTTTAAAAGGCGCCTATGTCTTATCAAAAGAGAAGGGCAGCCATCCCGATATTATCCTGATTGGTACCGGATCAGAAGTACAGCTTATCCTTCAGGCACAGGAAAAGCTTGCTTTGGGAGGTGTTGATGCGCGTGTAGTAAGCATGCCGAGTTGGGAACTTTTTCGGGAACAGCCACAAAACTATCGCGATGAAGTTTTACCTCCGAACGTAAAAGCCCGTCTTTCAGTTGAAGCTGCCTCTCCTCTGGGCTGGCGGGATTGGGTTGGCGATACAGGAGATAGTATCGGCATAACGAAATATGGCGCTAGCGCGCCCTATAAAGATATTTTTAAACAGTATGGTTTCACGGTTGAAAATGTAGTTTCCAAAGCAAAGGATCTTGTGAAAAATATTTCATAAAATCAACATTTACTAAAAAGGAAATACTTATGAATCCATTACTCAAGCTTATAGAATATGGCCAAAGCTATTGGATGGATAACCTTTCTCGCGGCATGATCAAAAACGGTGAGTTGAAAAAACGTGTTACCGAACAAGGACTACGCGGAATTACCTCAAATCCGGATATTTTTAACAAAGCGATATCGAACAGCAATGATTATGATGAGCAGATTAAACACCTTGTTGATGAGAAACGGCCTGTAGGAGAAATCTATGAGGAACTTGTTGTAAAGGATGTGCAAGATGCATGTGATATCCTGAGACCGGTGTTTGATGCCTCAGATGGAATTGACGGCTATGTTAGCCTGGAAGTATCTCCTTATTTGGCTCATGATACCGAAGGCACGATAGAAGAAGCGATGCGATTGTACACTGCGGTAAAACGTCCAAATGTTTTTATTAAAATTCCTGGCACCCCTGCCGGCGTTCCGGCAATTGAGCGCATGCTCTATAAGGAAGTTAATGTCAATATTACCCTTTTATTTTCTCTTGAAAGCTACGAGGCAGTGGCAAATGCATATATCCGGGCGCTTGAACGCCGGATGGCAGAAGGCAAACCGATACAATATGTTACCTCGGTTGCTAGTTTTTTTCTCAGTCGGATAGACACCCTTACCGATCAGCTCCTTGGCCATTTGATTAAACCAGAACGAAGTCAGGAGCAAACACCAAAACCGGAAAAATTACTGGGAAAAGCAGCCATTGCCAATGCGAAACTAGCCTACCAGAGTTTCAAGAGAATTTTTAGCGGGGACCGATGGGAGAAGCTTGTGGAAAAAGGGGCAAGGGTTCAGCGCCCACTGTGGGCCAGCACAAGCACTAAAAATCCATTCTATCATGATCTTTGCTACGTAGAACCTCTTATCGGACCGAATACCGTAAACACCATGCCTGCGGTAACGATTAAAGCCTTTGCTGATCATGGCATTATTGTTAAAAACTCCGTTGAAGCTGATAACGATAAAACACAGCAGACATTGAGTGATCTCAGAAAAGTCGGTATAGATCTGGATTTTGTTACCCGCCAACTGGTCAACGAAGGCATCCAAAAGTTCATCGACCCATATAATGCTCTTATGAAAACACTTGCACATATGCGCCAGAAATTTCTTACTCATAGCATCGCCCGTCAGGCGATTAACTATGGAGAATTAGGGTCAACAATTCCTGCAATTTATAGTTCAATGGATGATCAGCAGTTTACGAAGCGCTTATTTGCAAAGGATCCATTGTTATGGAAATCAGATCCTGAACAGATAAAGTCTATCCGCAATCGGCTTGGCTGGCTCGATAGCATTAGGGAGTTTTGCAGGAAAGCTGAAGGTATTAAAAAATTTGCTGACGAGGTCAAGAACGACAATTTCAGCCATGTGGTCTTGCTTGGCATGGGTGGCAGTAGTCTTTGCCCGGAAGTTTGCCGGGAAACATTCGGATCGGCAACAGGCTGGCCTCAACTTATTGTTCTCGACAACACAGACCCCGCTGCTGTGCAGGACGTAGAATCACAAATCAATATAACCAGCACATTATTCCTCGTCTCCAGTAAATCAGGCACTACAACGGAAACAACGTGTTTCTATACCTATTTTTATGAACAGGTTAAGCAGGCTGGTAAAGAAAACCCCGGTAATCATTTTGTTGCCATTACCGATCCAGGTTCTTCCCTCATAAAAGAAGCGCACACGAAAGGATTCCGGTATACTTTTGAAAATCCGGAAGACATTGGTGGCAGATATTCTGCCCTGTCCTATTTTGGCCTTGTACCGATGGCATTGATTGGAATAGACATTCTGTCTATACTCGACAATGCATATCAGATGCAATTAAGTTGTGGTCCGGCTATTCCAACAGAAAGCAATCCGGGTGCAACCTTGGGGGCTCTTCTCGGTATGTGTCATCGATATTCCCGAAATAAGGTAACCTTTGTGTTCTCAGAGTCTGTAGATGCTTTCGCTAGTTGGGTGGAACAGCTTCTGGCAGAGAGCACCGGAAAAGAAGGACAGGGATTGGTGCCGGTAATTAGTGAACCCCTTGGTTCCCCGGAAGTCTACAACAATGACCGTATATTTATATACCTCTATACCATTGATCAGGAAAATAAGAATATAAAAGAGAAACTCCTTGCTTTAGAAAAGTCTGGTCATCCGGTTGTTCGCATTGAACTGCGGAATACGATGAATCTTGGCGCAGAGTTTTATCGATGGGAATTAGTAACTGCTGTGGCCGGTGCAGTTATAGGGATTAATCCTTTTGATGAGCCAAACGTTGCAGAGAGCAAAAAAAATACGAATGATTTATTGAGCGAATGGAAGCAAAAAGGGAGCTTCAGTGAAGGAAAGCCTGCCGTTGAAGCTGAAGGTTTGGCTGTTTACTGTGATAATTCTCAAAAATGGCTATCCCATATCAAACAGGATTCTCTGAGCCAATTCCTTAATACATTTCTTTCTTTGGCAAGGTCCGGGGATTATATTACCTTATTGCCGTATTTTTTATATACTCCAAAGCAAAACGGAATATTGCAAACCCTACGCCATAAACTTCGCAACCATTACAAGGTAGCTACCACATTAGGATATGGTCCACGATATCTTCATTCAACAGGTCAGCTCCATAAAGGAGGCCCGGACACAGGTATATTTATTCTCTTTACTGCTGATACCGATAAGGATATTCAAATCCCGGGAGAATCCTGGAGTTTTGCGGTTTTACAGCGCGGACAGGCATTGGGCGATTTCCGGTCTCTCAATAACAAAGGACGTCGTTTGATCCGCATACATCTGGGGAAAGATATCGAACAGGGATTAAAAAAGATAGAAGAGCTTTTATAGGTAACTCATTTTTTCGCTTTATTCTGGTATTTCGCCAGCGGCCTTTAAAAGATAACCTTTTCGGACCACTCCCAGATCAAGTCTGCACCTTATCTTGAGTAGTTATCAGCTAACTTCCTACTACCGTTACCGTACTTGCTTGTGGTCCTTTTTCACCCATTTCCTCATTAAAACGCACGATCATACCGATCTTCAGATGTTTAAATTTATGGTTCAGCACACTGTTCTCGTGGAAATAGATTTCCCTGTTCAAACCATCATCCAATGTAGTAAGAAAACCGTAACCATTATCCAGGAACAGGTTTGATATACGCGCATGAGGTATACCTTCACGATTTTTTACATCGCCCCGCTGCACCCTGGCAAAATCCGATAATTCGCGGCGAGCTGCATCGAAGGCATCTCTTATTGCCAAATAAAGATCCTGGTTCGGCTCACGCCTCACCACCAGCTCTTTACCAGGAACAGTCATATCAATATGCACATTATAGAGTGATCTCTTAGGAATAGCCTCCACCCTAATCCTACAGCTTATGAGATGGTTATAATATTTATCTAACTTCTCAGCATGTTCCTGAATATTGGCTTTTATTGCATCGGTGAGCTCTAAGTCGTGACCTGTAATTTGTAATGGAAGTATCATCTTTGTTCCTCCACAAAATCAATTATCTTTAGATATTATTTTCGTGCTATCGGGATGATAGTCATCGTTTTGCGCTCGTTATCCCTGAGCACCACTATTTCTACGGGTTTGCCAATTTTTATACTATCCAGCACGTAATTATAGTCATAAATATTGGTAACTTTTTGACCTGCCAGTTCTATAATAATATCACCATTTTTCAGCCCGGCATTGTCTGCCGGTCCTCCTGCTTTGATAGTATTTATCCTTACTCCTTCAACGCCGTCAGTAGCAAAGTCTGGAATTGTTCCCAAATAATTCCTGCGAGGGGGCCGTTGTGCTCTCTCCTCCCCTATTTTAGTCTTTGTATAATCAGGCCGTACCGGGTCTTTAACCACATCAAGTATTAAAGACCGTGCGAATTCGGCGATTCTTGCCATACCATCGTAATTAAGGGTACCCGGATCATCGGTAGGCCGATTGTAATCCTCATGGCTGCCAGTGAAGAAGTTTATTACAGGAATATTTTCCTGGTAAAAGGTAGTTGCATCCGATGGTAAATACGGGTCATTTTGAAGATTTAGAGTAAACCCGGCATCTCCATTACACTTCTTTATGAGTTGTGGCCAGGTATTTGATGAACCTACCCCCTGAACGATTAAATTATTCCCGTTGAGCCGCCCAACCATATCAAAATTAATATAGGTAATAATATTGTTCAAAGGGATGATCGGATGTCTGGCAAAATAGGAGGATCCGATTAATCCTAACTCTTCCCCTGACCAGAGAGCAAAAATAAGCCCACGGTGAATTGCCTGAGGATTCTTCTTTTGTTCTTCAGTCAGGACACCAGCCAATTCCAAAACGGTAGAGACACCAGAGGCGTTGTCGTCAGCTCCATTGTGAATCTGCCCCTCTTCACCTTTACGCGCCAGCGAATCAATCCCTCCGTAGCCAATATGATCGTAATGGGCGCCAATCAAAATATACTCCGAACTTTCCACTCCTTCGCCAGGTGGTAAAAAACCAAGGACATTACGGTCTGTCTCTTTCTTCTGTTTTATTTCGGTGGATATCTTTACCTGAATGCCGGGTAATTCAAAACATCCCCCGGTCTGAGGATTTTCCACATCTAATTCCGATTGAATGGCTTCAAGACTTTTACCAGAACCTGCGAAAAGTGCTTCTGCGATTTTACCACTTACTGAAGCAACAATAATCCCTGAATCAGCTGAGACTTTATCGAAAGTAAGGGGTATTAACTCACCCGCACCTGCGGATTTTGGGCCGGTAACTACCAGGAGGGCTTTAGCGCCACGTTCACGGGCTAGCATGGCCTTATACCGTAATCCAGCATAGGGATTAAGTTCCTGCCGTCTTTTAACGTCCACTTCTTCCGGGACATAATGAAGCACGAGAACAATTTTCTCTCTTACATCCACACCTTTATATGAATCGTAGCTAGCATCTTCTTTCCCGGGAACAGACAATCCATACCCTGCAAAAACCACCTGCCCTTCCACCTCTCCATTTGCCGTGAATGCCAGAGGACGAAAATCTTTGTCTATCTCGAATGATATCGTTTCCATCCCCTTTTTCATAATCTGGAGGTGATTTTTATCGGGAATGACTTCCACCCCTGAGACAAAGGGAAATTCCTGAAAATAACTTCCGTTATCGCCGAGGGTTTTTAATCCAATTTTCCTAAAATGATCTGCAATATAATCGGCAGCCATTTGAGTTCCCCTGGTGCCGGTTAATCGACCTTCCAATGCATCAGAAGCAAGATATTGAACATAGGTACGCAAATCTGCAGTGGTAATTTCGGAAGAAAAACCCTGCGCACTCTTTTCTGTAGGTAATTCCTTGATGTGAAAAGAGTTACGAGAATCTCCCCGGCCTGAGTTTTCGGGGATGTTAAACATTTGAGAAGGTTGAGACTGAATCTGTGCGCATGCTGACTGTAAGGCTGCCAATGCAGCATCATGATTCCAATCGGCCAGAAATAGTTGACTTTCACCCGCAGGCGATCGGGCAGAAGTCCATACAAGATGCTTTCCATCGGGAGAAAAAACAGGCAACCCATCAAATACATTATGAGTAAAGGTGACCCGTACAGGCTCTTTTTCACCATGAACATCTACGATGAATAATTCACAATTAGCAAATCCATACTTATTCGAATGAAAGACTATATACTCACCGGAAGGATGATAATAAGGAGCCCATGACATCGATCCGAAGTTGGTTAATCTTTGTATATCCGATCCATCCAAACGCATAGTATAAACATCGGCTAACATACCATTTTCATTAAAATGCCTCCAGATAATCCGTTTACCATCCGGACTAAAAAAAGGGCCACCATCATAGCCGGGCCAATCGGTTAATCGCTTTTGATCTGAGCCATCGGCATTCATAAGGTAGATCTCACCAAAATAAGCGGGGTTAGTCTCAAAACGCTTCTGATCTTTGGACGAAAGCTTTTCAACCGGATAGGCATCCCGCAGAGAACAAAAAACAATTTTGCTGCCATCAGGTGAATAAGCTCCCTCCGCATCATATCCAGGGGCATCGGTTAAACGTTTTAAAGCGCTTCCGTCTCGCTGCGCGGAGAAAATATCATAATGCTCATCGTAATCCCAGGTAAAGCGACGTTTTTTTCCTGAAGAACGGAATTCAATTTCCGCCTGCTGTTTTGCTTCTGCTTGAGAGTCCAAATGAGTTGACGCAAAAAGTACCTCTTCTGAGTTAGGTCTGAAGAATGAGCATGTGGTTTTACCCGCTCCGGAAGAAACCCGATGGGTTTCTCCCGTTTCAAAACTCAGTATGTAGATTTGATAGAAAGGATTCCCTGGCTCTCGTTCACTTTGAAATATGAGAAACTTCCCGTCCTGAGAAAAATATCCTTCACCCGCACTTTTCCCCTGCTTAGTTAACTGCTGGATATTCTTTAAAAATTGCTCTTCATTATTCTTTTCATCTCCATAACTATTTACAGCAAAAGCTAAGAAAACACCCGTTAATAGTATGATAAAAATACCGTTTGAAACCATGCGCCTCATCACAAAATCTCCTCCCCTCCGATTCACTACTTTTTCAGTCCTGCTGAGTAAGCACGCGGAACTGAAACACTTTACGATTCTCCAAGTTTAATGTTACAATCAAATTCATATTTTATCAATCGCTTATCATATCTCTGTTTTATGATACCCATATCATAACTATAGAGTAGCTAACTGTCAATCTGACAATTTTCGTAATTGACAAAAGACTTATGAAAATGCTATAAATAAGCATATGATATTTGCTTGTCTTAGCTTTTTGATAAGGTTTCATAACATTTACATGATCCATTATTAAGGAGATAAAATGAAGACACTGAAATACCTTGTTTTAACATCGACATTTCTGTTCTTTTCATCGATAGTCGCAACGACTTTATTCGCCGAATCTGATGAACATAATAAACCAGAACATTGGAGTTACGAGGGTGAGTGTGGACCAGAACACTGGGGCGATCTCATACATAAAAATTGCAAATGCAAATTGGGAGATATGCAATCACCAATCGGTATTTCCACAACACAAAAAGCCAAGTTAGATAGTATAAACTTTCACTACTATGCAACCCCTTTGAAAATTATAAACAATGGACATACTATGCAAATTAATTACGGGTGTGGAAGCTCGATATCTATCGGTAACAAGAGGTATGAGCTCATACAGTTTCACTTTCACTGCCCTAGTGAACACAAAATACATGGAAAATCTTACGATATGGAAGCACATTTAGTGCATAAGGGTGCGCATGGAGAATTAGCTGTTATTGCTGTATTCATGGAAGAGGGCAAAGAAAATGATTTCATAAAAACCTTATGGAGTAATTTTCCAAAAGAACAGGGCAAAGAGTATGCACATACCGACTTAAAGATAAATGCAAATCAAATCCTTCCTAAAAATACTGCTGCTTATTATACGTATCATGGCTCACTTACCACACCACCCTGCAGTGAAATTGTAAATTGGTTTGTCTTAAAGACCCCAATTCAAGTATCAAAAGCAGAATTGGAAAAATTTGCCTCCATTTTTAAGAGAGATGCAAGACCAATTCAGCCTCAGCATGGCAGAATTGTTAAGGAAAGTTATTAAATTAGGTTGGGTTTTAAAAGACAAAGCAGGAGGACTTTCCCCTTGCCACACCCGATGGATCGGCAAAGCCTACTTCTATCATGAATCCCTCAAAAACACCTGGCGATACAAAATCATTACCCT
>NZ_SZPP01000095.1:0-2282 GCF_030263775.1 Candidatus Jettenia sp. AMX1 | reverse complement strand
GCAAACCCAAATTCCCCTTCGGGAACAATGATATCACCGGGCGAAATATCAAAGATCGCTTCTCAGGTAGATGGTGTGCTTGTTATTGATGAAGCATACGCCGATTTTGCAGATAATAATTGCCTCTCTTTGGTTGAACAGCATGATAATATCCTCATCCTTCGTACACTTTCAAAATCCTATTCATTAGCTGGTATACGCTTCGGGTTTTGTATTGCTCAGGAATCTATCATTCAGGGAATGATGAAGGTAAAGGATTCCTATAATGTTGACAGACTCAGCATTACCGCCGTTGTGGCTGCATTGGATGATCAAAAAACCATGAGGGCTAACGTTGAAAAAATAAAAGAAACACGGCAATACCTCGCTCAGTCGCTGCAGGAGTTGGGATTTTATGTATATCCGTCTCAAACCAATTTCATCCTGGCAAAATGTATGAGAGGTGTTTCTGCTCACCATGTATATCAAGCATTAAAATCGAGAAAAATACTTGTACGATATTTTAATATAAGAAGGTTGGATGACTGTTTACGAATTACCATCGGAACAAGAGAAGAAGTTGAAATTTTATTAAGAAACCTGAAAGAGCTTATATCCAATAATCATGCAAAATCTAAAGTTGCCTATTGCCCCTGAATATTGGCACGATACCTTATTTATTTTAGCCCTAGTCACCTATAAACAAAAGAAAATCAATGGAAAAACGCAGAGCAATGATTCAGAGAAAGACGAAAGAAACCCAGATTGAATTAATAGTCAATCTCGATGGAGAGGGAAATAGCCACATCAACACCGGCATTGGCTTCCTAGATCATATGCTTGATCTCCTGACGAAACATGCCCTGTTCGATATGGACATCAAGGCAATCGGTGACCGTAATGTTGATGATCACCATACAGTAGAGGATGTAGGGATCTGTCTGGGACAGGGAATAAAAGAGGCATTGGGTGATAAGAAGGGGATCCGGCGTTTTTCACATGCAAGCGTCCCGATGCAAGAGTCTCTTGCCAATATCGCCATAGATATCAGTGGCAGATCTGCAATGGTATTTCATGTACTGTTTCCTACAGAAAAGATCGGAAATTTTGACGCAGAACTCATTGAGGAATTTTTGGAAGCATTGAGCACAAACGCAGGTATTAACCTCCATGTAAATGTTCCTTACGGCACGAATGCACATCATATAGCCGAGGCAATTTTCAAGGGGCTGGCCACAGCATTGAAAGATGCTATGAGCACGGATACGCGTAGAAAGGATATCCCATCAACAAAAGGAATACTTTAAAAGGAATACTCTATGATAAAAAAATGTTCCAGATTCTTTTCCCCATCTTTATTTCTTCTCTTCTTATGTTCCACTCCCCTGTCAAAAACACTTTATGCACAGACCGCTGATACACCATGGCCTATGTTCAGGCATGATTTACAACATACCGGAAGAAGTCCTTATGCAAGTATTCAAAAGCCTGTGCTCAAGTGGGTGTTCCAAACGCAAGGAGCTGTTACTTCCTCTCCTGCTCTTGGAGAAGACGGTACCATCTATTTCGGATCAAAAGATAAAAAGCTCTATGCTATCACCCGAGAGGGCAAACAGAAGTGGACATTCGAGACACAAGGAGAGGTTGAATCATCACCTGCTATTCGAAAGGACGGAACCATTCTCTTTGGATCTTGGGATGGCTATCTCTACGCGCTCAATCCTGATGGTAGTTTACTATGGAAATACAAATCCGAAGGCGGTATCATTTCATCTCCAGCTATTGCGCCCGATGGTACGGTTTATGTTGGATCCTGGGATAAGAGACTCCATGCCATTACTCAGGAAGGACATTTAAAATGGACGCAAAAGACCGCTGATCATATAGCATCATCTCCTGCTGTTGCCCCTGATGGTATGATCTATTTTGGTTCCGGAGATTATTATTAACGGAAATATATACATTGGCTCTGAAGATGCAAGGTTCTATGTCCTTCGGCCAGACGGGCATGCAGAATGGATTTTTGATACTCAATATGATATTGATTCTTCCGCTGCCATTGATAGTGAAGGTTGTGTATACTTCGGTTCCGGCGATAATAGCATCTATGCGCTTACACCCGGCGGAAAACTGAAATGGTCTTTTGAGACAGGAGCTTCCATTCATTCTTCTCCCGCTATCACTGCAGATAGCACTATTTACGTTGGTTCCAGGGATAAAAAAGTATACGCCTTTAGTTCTGATGGAAGTTTACAATGGACATTTGAAACCGGAGATGCAATAGAGGCATCACCTGCGATTGA
>NZ_SZPP01000070.1:0-14133 GCF_030263775.1 Candidatus Jettenia sp. AMX1 | reverse complement strand
TATGATGAAATTAGGAATGCCGGAAAGTTATGCGATCTCATAAATTGCATACTACAGGGAAAAACTGCTTTTTTATCGGATTTGTGCAACAAAGCCATTTGAAGTAAATAATCCTTGAAGAGCCGTTTTTCAGGGTTAATAGAATTGTGCAAATCACATCATATGTTTCAGTATTGATTCTGGAATTTAGGATATATGCAATAAGATATAATTGTTGTTTCCTCTGATTTCTTAATCATCCGGGCGATTCCCATGAGATGCGTGAAACAGAGATCAACCTGCAACGATTCAAGTCAGGCGTTGCTATGGTACTTGAACGAAACTTTTATCTTCGCCCGGTAAGCGTGTATCTTGCCTTCCTCAATTTGCACATCCAGTTCGCTTATTTCAGCAATACGAAGATCCCGGATTGTTTTTGAGGCTGTTTCAACAGCAGCTGCCGTTGCCTTTTCCCATGACTCTGTGCTGGTTCCAATTAGCTCTATTACTTTATAAACACTCTCTGCCATTATATTCTCCTTTCATTATAGTTGTTTAAAATAAGATTAATAACCGCATTTTCCATACCAGTGGAAGCGGAAATTCATATACTTATCTTACTTCCACGGATTCCTGTTTTAGAAATAAAAGGAATTGAATCCCTATTACATCATTTCCCCCGCTCTCTTAACGAAGAAAACCAAATTCTTTTGGAAATTAGAACTAAGGAGAATAAAATAGTGAATCTTTATTCAGCAATTTATTCCGGATGTAATCTTATATCTCTGTATCGACAACGATAAACTCAATGCTAAAGAGATTATCTTTGCCCGGGTATCGGATAAAAAATGATGTTAAGGTGATACAATGAAATGTATTGATCGTATACTCTTGATAGTATGCTTGATTAGCCCTTTGTATGGATACTCATGTAGTAAGGTAAAAAGAGATATCCTTTTTCAGACCTCTACCATCAATGCCCTTCTTGAGGGTATATATGATGGTGATGTGACCTTTGGAGAATTGAGGAAATATGGTGATTTTGGTTTGGGAACGCTGAATGGACTTGATGGAGAACTGGTCGTATTGGATGGAAAATTTTATCAAGTAAGATCTGATGGGATAGTAAATCCTGTAGATAGTTCCATGAAGACACCTTTTGCCGTGGTTACTTTTCATGAGGCTGATAAGACTGTTATGGCGAATAAATCGTTGAATCTTGAGCAGCTTGAAGGTTATCTCGATAGTATCTTGCCTTCTCAAAATATCTTTTATGCAATCAGGATAGATGGCACATTTCGGTATATTAAGGTACGAAGTGTTCCAAGACAGGAGAGACCATATCCACGCCTTGTTGATGTTGTCAAAAACCAACCGACTTTTGAGTTTTACGATATGAAGGGTACCATAGTGGCATTCTGGCTGCCTGAGTATATAAACGGTATAAATATTCCCGGATATCATTTTCACTTTCTTACCGAAGATAAACAGTCCGGTGGACATATCCTTTCTGTAATTACCGGCGATATAAGAATTCAGATCGATTATACCTCAGAAATACATATGGTTCTTCCAGGAAGCAAAGAATTTTCTTCTGTGGATTTAACAAAGGAAAAGCAGAAAGAATTGGAGAGCGTTGAAAAATAGTTTTCACGAATCAGGATATAGGGGGAAGATAGCACAGGTAAAACAGTCACTAATCTGCCAGTTTCAAATTTCTTTTGCTGTTGTTGAATAAATCTTAAGCTATGGTAAATTTTTTCCACCTTCTCTTGATAAAACCCTCCTTTTGCAACTGAAATAAAATATCCCTTAATTTTTCCGGACACACCTGCAGTTTTTGCACAATCTCACTCTCGGAAATATATGATTCACGGGTAAGTACTTTAAGAATCATTCCCCGAATTTGTCTGTTAGAGCCTTGGAATGGAGATTGCTTTTGGTAATGAGCGCTTTTTCTATTAGGATTCTCATAGTCTTTCTTAAGCATCACCCCATAATCCATAAGGGCGTAATACCAATTACGGGGATTGGAAACATCAAGGGTCTTTTCTACCAGGAGAATAATTTCAGTATCCTTAATATTAGTCTCATCGTGGAAAAAACTATGGATAAATACCCTCCGTATATTCGTTTCAATAAATACGGTAGGTTTGTGGAATGCAAAGGCAGAGATTGCAGAAGCGGTTGCCCTGCCAATTCCGGGGAAAGTTATTAATGCGTCCACAGAGGAAGGAAGAACTCCACCAAACTCTTCTATAACTTTTTGAGCTATCCGTTTCAAAGCCATTGCCCGGCGGTTGTAACCCAATCCCTGCCATTCTTTCAGTACCATCTTCAATGGCGCCCGGGAGAGAGAGTAAAAATTGGGAAATACCTGAATAAATGATTCGTATTTTCCTATAACCCGCTGTACCTGAGTTTGCTGAAGCATAATTTCTGAAACGAGGATGTGGTACGGTTCTTGTGTTATCCGCCAGGGAAGATTGCGGCCATATTCCTGGTAATAACTGTAGATTACTTTTTGAAATTTCTTTATTGCATCCGGAGTCAGGATCTTTTTCTGCCCTGCCTGTCCTGGTTTTACCCTTTTATTTTTCTGTTCTTTCGGTTTCGTTATCTTTTCCTTTTCCATAAATGGACAATTTTACCCTGCTTTGATGTTTGGGAAATTCAACGTTTTTACCATATTCAATTACGGTGCCCAAAGGTACATAAAAGAAGGTGTACCTGACCTGACAAATGTCCTCAAATCAAAATTTACAAGATTAATGGCATGGGGACCGGTTAGTTTGGAATAAATGTTATTTTTGTAAGCCCCTGGCCTGTGATATATAACCACCCGTGCTTCTGTTAGTTCCGCTTCTTTCTTTGCCAGTAAAATAGCATCATCTAAATAACCAATCTGATCAACAAGCTTGTGTTCCACAGCTTGCTGGGCAGTATAAATCCTGCCATCGGCAAGCGATTTCAGCTCTTTCAGGTCCAATCCGTTTTTATTTCTGTTTTTTACAATAACTGCCAGAAACCTTTCATACATAGTATCGAGTACACCCTGGAATATCTTTCGTTCCTCTTCTGTCATCGTTTTCAACGGTGACCCCATATCTTTATGCTCGCCAGTCTTGATGGTAGCATCTTTTACACCGATCTTCTGCAATAACCCTTCGATACTAACATTGAGCATAATAACACCAATACTGCCCGTAACCGCAGTAGGGTGCGCTATAATCTTGTCTGCTGATACGGCCACATAGTAACCACCCGATGCCCCTAAATCCATAATACAGGCAATAACCTTCATACCGGTATCTTCCTTAAACCTTTCAATCTCATGATAGATCATATCAGAGGCAGTAACCGACCCGCCGGGACTATTGATACGCAGAATAACGGCCTTCATATGTTTATCCCTTGCCGCCATTTTCAATTCTTCTTTGATACGGGTAAGGATATCAGGCTCTTCAGAAAGACTTGCCAGACCGCTCTTCTCATCATTGGTAGAAATGACACCGGAAATATCCGTAATGAGGATTTTATCTTTTCCCATCCCCGCAACCGTTTTTTCCTGAAGTGGCCCGACAGATGGGATTAAAGAAACAGAAAGAAAGGTACAACCTGAAGAAAAAAGGAGAAAAAGACCGAGTAGGTAGATAGGGACAGTACGAAAAAAATTACCTCTTATATTTCTCATGGCGAGCCTCCCCGTCAAATAATTTTTTACTTCCCTTCTACACAAGAAGAGGGAAAAATTTATACATGAAATGCAACTTCGATTCTTGCGATTGACATGCCTGCGCGTAAAAACTCATACGGATAAGCATGAAGGAACGAAACAAACTGTACCCTACAATTTAGAGCTACTTATATTTCTTTTATCATTTTACTTATCGTTCCCTGACTTTCAAGGTAAATTATAGCATCCCATAGATGAAACTGACCGTGCCAGTGCGTAATCCAGAACACAAGCTATAAGCTTCGTTTCCAGCATAAGCTATTTGGCCTCAATCGTTGATATTTTGTTGTAGGGGCAGGTTTTAAACCTGCCCCTACTTGTGTTCACCCTTGTCCTGTATGATTCAAAACATGTATACTTGTTTTCAATTTGGGAGAGCACAAGGTTCGCCCCCTACGTTGGCGTTATAAAAAAGTCGTCGAATACCTAATTAAATGTATAGGAATTTCAATATTTATTGTAGGGGCGAAGCATTTGCCGTTATTGGCCTAAAATACTATGTATGCGCTGAACGGCAAATGCTTCGCCTCTCTCTACGCCTGGCCGCAAAACAAAAGTTGCCGAAGGCCTAATTTAACGTATAGGAAATGCAAACAAACTACGTAGTGGCAAGGCGAGCCTTGCCACTATACATCGCTAAAGTCACCTAAGGGCTGATATAATTATAGACAACGAGCAACCACGAATAAACAACCCCGATAGGGGTGAAATGATTATAGCGCTGTGAGATGGAACCGAACATACTTACCTTATAAAAAAAGCGCCTAATTACTTTTCAATAATTGAATGATAATGTCATCTTCTTTGTCTTTCTCAAGGGGTATTTTAACCTCGTAGATCGATTTTCTGTAACCATCTTTTTCAGCAATAATACGATAAGTATCTGCATCCGCATATTCAAAGGTAAAACATCCATTTGCATCTGACTCCGCGATATCGGCATACCCTTCCCCTTTCAGACTTAACCTTACTCCTTCAATTGCATTACCGCTTTCACTGAAAACATGTCCATGGATATGGAATGGTGGATACCCTGCATGGCCGGTATGTTTAAGCCCGTTATTAGTATCATCATAACTATCTGGCGATTTCACAGATATATCTTGAGTTACAGAAGCATCATATTCGCTTATAATTCCAACATCGTTCTCATTCGATTTTATCGACGACGCAAGGGAAGCTTTCCAGGCACATTTAAGGTCACCGTTCGTTATATCATAATAGCTGATATACACACCATTTGATGGGTTAAGTGCTATAGAGGTATACCTGCCTGCATTCCCACTGCTGTCAATAGTCGTTATTACCCATGAGCCGGAAACATTGGTAGCATATTTGAGATCACTATTATCCACATCGTAATAACAGATATGAGCATTCTTAGATGTATCGACTGCAATAGAGGTGTCTATGCCAACGTTTCCATTAAAGTCCACACGCTTTTTTAGCCATTTGCCAGAGACGTTGGTGGCATACACCAGATCACCGTCATCCCTATTATAATAGCTGATGTACACCTTACCTGACGTATCAACCGCTATAGAATTATACCTGCCTAAATCTCCGTAAGTACCTACCGTATTTTTTTTCCACAGACCAGAGGCATTCGTGGCATATTTCAGATCGTGGTTAGTTACATCATAATAGCTAATATGTACCTTATTTGAGACATCAACCGCAATGGAAGTATCCATACCTACAACTCCGTCACTATCCACAGTTGCTGTTACCCATAAGCCAGAAACATTGGTAGCATATTTAAGATCTTTGTTAGTCCGATCATAGTAACTTATGTGCGCTTTATTCGATGTGTCAACTGCCAGAGAGGTATACAACCCCGTATCTTCATCCTTGTCAACACTCTTTGTTATCCAGGAGCCGGAAGCATTCGTAGCATACTTAAGGATTTTATTGGTCCAATCATAGTAACTAATATGTACCTTGCCCGGTTTATCAACTGCTATGGAAGTATACCAGCCTACATCTTCTTTATAGTCGACTATACTCTTTACCCATGAGCCAGTAACATTCGTGGCATACATAAGATTACTATTCGTCCCATCATAATAGCTTATATGCATCTTACCTGATATATCTACTGCTATAGAGCTATACATACCCACATATTCTCCATAATCCACCTTCTCAGCAATATATTTTCCTTTATCCACATTTAGTCCAATGAGCGAATGAGAAGCTTCGGTAGCATATTTAAGATCATCATTCGTAGTATCATAATAGCTGATGTGTATCTTACCTGATGGCTCAACTGCCAGAGAAGTGTACAGGCCTACGTCTCCTTCACGATCAATCTCCTTTACCAGGAAATCAGAAATATCCTTTTTGGTCCACAAACCAGAAGCGTTGGTAGCATAGTTAAGGTTTCCGTTATCCTTATCATAATAGCTAATATGTATCTTGCCCGATGCATCAATTCCGATAGAAGTATACAGACTTACATTTTGGCTGCTACTATCTATATCTATCTTTTCCCATGATCCGGAGGTATTGGTAGCATATTTGAGGTTGCCATACGTCACATCATAATAACTCATATGTACTTCGCCTGATATGCCAACGGCTATTGAGGTATACTGTCCCACATTTCCACTATTGTCCACATTTTCTATCATCCATGAACCTGAAGCGTTCGTGTCATATTTAAGATCGCCATTCGTATTATCATAATAACTGATATGCACTTTATTGAACGTATCGACAGCAAGAGAGGTATACTGTCCCACATCTCCAGTACTATCTATAGGATAAGCCATCCACAAGCCAGAGGCATTCGTGGCATACTTCAGATCGCCATTATCTAAATCATAATAGCTTACATGTGCATTCCCAAAGGTATCGATAGCTATTGAGGTATACAGTCCTACATCCCCGCTACTGTCCACAGTTGCAATCTTCCATGATCCGGAGGCATTCGTGGCATATTTAATCGTATGATTAATCCTGTCACGGTAGCTGATGTGCACCTTGCCTGATGCATCAATTGCCAGAGAAGCATAATACCCCACGCCCGGCGACATGTCTACGATCTCAGAATGCCAGCCCGTGCCATCGTGGTGTACGTAACAGAGACGGTCACCGCCGTAGGCAATATGGGGGTGGTTATCGGTATCAAGGGCAATTGTCCTTGAGGAAAAATAGGAAAACCATTTTGGAGCTTCCACAGGCATTGTTTTCCAGGATGTCTCGGTCTTAAAGCTCCAAGTATACGGAAAGGCTATCGTATTTCCACTTAAGTCCTTAACATCAGTTGTTATTGTAGCTATGTAGGTCTTACCAGATGCAAGATTCTCTGGAGAAGGTTTAAATGTGGCAGTAATAGTATTAACATCATAAGATACATCTCCATCAATATTATTACCATCGCTCACGGTAAAGGTGGTTCTGGTAATTGTAGATGGGTCTATCTTTTCGCTGAAGGTAGCAGTAATAACGGTGTCAATTGCCACGTCCATCGTATTATTTGCTGGGCTTGTAGAAATAACTGTAGGTGGTGTAATATCAGGTGTGGTGAAACGCCACGAATAGTCTTCTGCCATGTTGTTTCCACTCAGATCTTTAGCACCGGTTGTGACAGTAGCCGTATAGTTCTTATCATAGGCAAGGCTTGTAAGCGGTGTAAATTGTGCAGTAGCACCACTACAAGATACTTCTCCGCTAATATTATTACTACCATCGCTTATGGTAAATGCCTGAACAATGGCAGATGTATCCATCTCCTCATGAAAAGTAACAGTAATGATCGTATCAACGGCCACATCTTTTTCATTATTGTAAGGGTTAGTAAGTTTTATCGTAGGAGCTGTTGTATCTAAAGTGATAGAATTACTTTCTGTAGCCGATACATTACCTGCTGCATCCTTATACCATACATATACGATCTTTTCACCGTCTCCCTCTTCTAACGTATACGAGATTTCACTACTATAATTGCTAGTAGGGGCAACAGATATCCAGCCGGAATCAGATGGTAATGGTTTAGCAGAACCGGTAGAAATATAATAATCTGTTATCCCTACATTATCTGTAGCATAAAGGTTAAGGGTAACTAAAGTTGAATTGACATACATTGCTCCGTCATTAATGCTAATAGAACCAATAGGTGGAATAGAATCTATATAAGCTGATACAAATTGCCAAAGCGGGCCGATGCTGGTACTCCCGTTACTATCTTTGGAAATGATCTTCCAGTAATAAGTCGTATAAGAGGACAGGAGACCGGGGATGTAAAAGGTATCTGGTTGGTCTGATGAAATAAGTGGTGGATCTGAAGTAGTACCAAAATAAACATCATACGAAACTGTATCATTAATATCTGGGTCACCACCGCTCCATCGCAATATTACATCTACCGGTTGATCTATTGCACCATCTGCCGGTGTTGGATTTGTGGGAACATTCGGAGATTGGTTAAATACTGAAACAGTTTTCGTAACTGATGAAATAAACCCATTTTTATCCATCACTTGGAGGGTAACATTATAATTTCCGAGTGAATCATACCGATGAACAATTTTCCTGTTTACAGAGAAAATAGTGTCAAATATATTATCACTATCAAGATCCCATCTTACCTTTACCTGTTCACTTTTTGATTCTGCATCAGAAGAAAGATTTCCATCAAAAATAAAGATAGTACCTACACCGCCTTGATAAGGATTTACACTAAAATCAGCCATTGGCGGTGTATTAAGAGAGGGTCCACCATAAGCACCTCTATCATTTCTCGTGCTATTAGGATCATTATATCTTGTTTCAGGATAACCGCTATCAATAGCAGGAGAGCCTGCTTTGAGATGGAAATCATTATTAGGAAAATCAATAAACATAGGATCGGCATCCGTATCACCTGGTCCCATTATTTTAAAGTAATTTGCTTTTGAGTAATAGGGATCGAGTTCACCAAAGTTCCCTTTTGTATTATTCCAATACATATTAAATGAAGGAAAGATGTGCTGATGCGCAGTATCAAGGGCATTACTTTCAACTACACCTATATTATTGTTAGCTATGATATTATTTTTTAAGTAAACTTTGGTATCTTCTACTGAATTGTTAAGACGAACGGCATCGCTAAGATTAATAAATGTATTATTCTCTATGAAAATATTTGATGATGTATAACCATCAATACCAATACCGAAATTATTATCACTAATTATGTTGTTTCGTATGATAATTTTAGTTGCTCCTATGCTAACACCTCTCTTTATCCAATTATTGGAAACAATCGCAGGACCATTCGCACAGTTAACAATCATATAATCACCAAAACCATCCAACATGCTATTTCTGGCCATATCAATACGGCAACTACTTTTATTAAATACTGTTACCGATGGACCAGCACCTTGCAATCGTATTCCTTCTTTTAATGTTATACTTTCTACCCCATAGTCACCATAGTCTCCAGGATATACATAAACCATATCCCCATCCTGTGCTGCATCAATAGCAGCTTGTATCGTACTGTATTGAGTTGGCACTTCCAGGACATTTCTATCGGGAACATAAAATATGGTGTCTGTCAAGCTTGTCCAGTTGCCAAGTGCGTCAGACACCTTTGCATAAACAGTTTTTACCTCACGTGCTGTATTACCACCATAAAGAGTAAGATCCCAATCCTTCTTTATCGCAGAATAAGGCTCTGCAGTTGACCATGTTACACCATCATTGCTAAACATCATTTGTGAACTACTGCCAAGGCCCCCAACTTCGTCAGTAAGATCCAATGTTACCGTAACAAGTTTATCTGCTGTAGCATATTCATCAAAATTCACGGATATTATTCCTGTTGGTCCAATAGTATCTTCCTTATATGTGCCGTCAAAGGTCAATGTCTGGCCACTATATAACATCTTTGCCTGATAAGATGGTGAATAAAGATTAGTTATTGGCGAAAAGGTGATTGTATATATCCCAATAGGTAAGTCTGATTTGAACCAATCTGTACCACTGCCTTCATAGGTATCTAAAGGACCTTTTATCGTAAATAATGCATCTGTACGATTTGAGATTACCTGGATTGTACCTGTACCATTATATTCAAAGGCCCCCATATCCGGGGCAATACCGTTATAAAATACTCCTACATTAGTACCTTTGTCGATACACGGCGAGCCAGTATTAAGGTGGTAATCTTTATTTGTAGGGTTTACAAAAGAAGGATCTACAGATATATTATTGTTTATACCTGTTTGGTCAGTTATTTTACCATTATAGTTTGCACTACTATTACCATAAATATCATTATTCTTGAAAATCGATGAATTATCATAACTATTAACACCAATATTATTATTTGTAATTATGTTATTGATAATTTGAGCGGACCCTATCCAGCCGAAAATTCCTTCATCTCCATTAGCAGCAATAGTATTATTGTAAATATGAATATCAGTTCCCGAATTTATCCATATACCAGGCTGACTATTTTCTATGATAAGATTATTGATTATCTCTGAATTTGACGCAGAATATGTAGTATTCCAACCGACATAAATCCCAGTTGTTCCGCCTTTAATTATGCAATTTTTCACTTTGGATGAATTTGACTCAAGTAGTATGACATATCTCCATGTAATACTGCTAGAGTTAATGATTGTTAGCCCTTCTATGGTAGAATTATCAGCATCTAGAATACTCCAGCCGGCCGTATCTTCGACAGAAATTGTTGTTTTATTGGCACCTGCGCCCATAAGGGTTATTCCATGTTTCATTTCAATACCAAAATACGTATTAGGATGCTTTTGATTATTTGGATGAACTATACCTTTAATTGCATAAAACCCTTCCGTCAAATAAACTGTATCTCCTGGACTTGCAGCATCTATAGCATCTTGAATTGTTTCATATACTTTTCCATTCAAAAGAATTTGTCCGGGTGTTCCAGTTACTTTTGTTATAGTATCTGAATAAATTTGTGATTCATTACCCTCATAGTCCCTGAATTGAGCATAAACGGTATAAATAGTTGATCCATATTTACCACCATAACGGGTATCTACCAGACTCCAGGGGTACTGAGAATTATAATGTTCCCAATATGTCCAGTTAGTTTTATCATTACTAAACCTCATATGTTTTACACCGGAATCACTATCTGAAGCAGAAAGATTTAGGGTAACTGAATAGGATGTAGTAGATTCTGCACCGTTATTTATAAGAATAGAGCCAGCAGGTACAGTAGAATCGCCTACAGTTGTAAAATGAAATACTGGGCTATATCTCGTATCACCTGTATCATCAATTGCCACTATTGCCCAGGACATCACTTTATTATAAGGAAGATTGTAGAGGGTATATGTTGTTTCTGTCTGCTGATATGATCGTAAATTATTATCAGCATACATATAAATATCGTTATCGCCCTCCATGGCATAAACATTAAACCTTAAACCTTCTCCTCCCGGATGATTTGCGCTCCATTTTAGTGTCACCGTTAATGGTTGTTCTGTCGCATTATTGGCCGGATTAATGGCAACGATGTCTCCTGGTCCCTGATCACCAACGATAGTTACACTTTGAGTATTACTCCAATCACTTACTCCACAATTATTAATCGCCTTTACACGGTAATAATAGGTGCCGGGTAATTTTTCTCCAGAATACCACGATGTCCCACTATTTGTGTAAACTACTGAAGGACTGTTAAATGAAGAGGAATCATCCTCTTGCAGGTTATAAAAAGATACATTACTTGAATTAGACCAATTGACATAATAGCTATTGGTAGATGGTGTGATACTGTACAGTGTTGGGATAGAGGGAGCAGTACAATCGCTAACAACACTAAAATCTCTATCACTCATATCACTGTCCTTACCATCAAATGAATCCGTTGCCTCAATCCTGATTCTACCCTTTGTAGTAGCTATCGATGGTATATACGAATAAGAACCATCATTAACTTCGTTAGTTGCTATGGTTGACCAATTACCGCCACCGTCGGTAGACCCGAATATATCTATCTTCTTAATTGTTCCCGTGTTGTCTGTGGCTGTCCATTTTATATCATAGGATTTGCCAACAGTTAATGTTTCATTACCGTTAGGTGAATTTATTGTTACCGCTGGTTGGTAATTAACTATTTGTACAAGTGGGTTCTGAATTGACCATCCGAAAGTCTTCTCTTGATCTTCCCATTGTATTCTCCACCAGGTATAAAGCACTCCATTGTAATAAGCAGCCTGAGGCCCTTCTTTAATTTGTCCACTACTTCCAGTTGGCATCTCTTTTATAAAAGTACCACCAGGTGTTTCTCTTGCATTGACCTCTGCACTCGTTTTAATCCAATCGCCAATCTTCAGTAAACTTGCTGACACAATAAAGTCAGCATCACTTTCTAAATTTCCACCCGCACTGAACCAGTTACTCATTGCCCCATTACTGTCCCTTGCTCTTGCCTGCCAATGATACTTGCCGTCAGCAAGCCCTGAACACGTAACAGCCGCAATTTGTCCCGATGAAACACTACCACCAGAGACACAATTAGGAGAAGGTAACTTTGCGAATGATGTTCCAATCGGTTTGATCTCAACCTCAAGAGAAACGGGGTTGTTGTCAGGATCTGTTACCTTGCCTTTCATAACCACCGTTCTCTCACTTGTAGAGCCACCAACAGCTATATTGATTACACCATCAGATTTGCATTGAACAAGGTCCGTGGGAATATTGGGGGCATTACCGGAGGTATTATTGATAGTAACAGAAACGATATCGCTTGTTGCATCATCACCGGCAAGGGCAATAGCTTTAGCGGTTAGATTATGAGTACCATTAGTATCTTTTGTAGTATCCCAGTCCCATCTATAAGGATCACTACTGTCTGTAAATTTCAAAACATTGTCTATGTAGAATTCAACTTTTGATATGTTACTTAAAGGACTGGCCGAAGTAGTGACCGAGACGGAACTACTTATATTAGCGCCATCTGATGGACTAATAATTGAAACACTCGGATCAATAGTAATTTTAGATAAGTCCTCTGTAATATTATTTTTAGGCTCGAATATTGCTCCATTAAAACAATACTTATCAACGGCATACCAAACATCATCATAAGGAGGAAATTGTATTTTTTCTGGTTTTTTCAAACATGGTAGTTCTATATTTTCTGTTTGTGCCGCTATACCAGAAAAAAGCAAAAAGCTGAATTCAGTATTATTCTCTTTTGTATCAACCGCACTCAATCTTGGCACATAGATCACATTGCCTTTTCCTGTTTTGTCTATACTATATATTTTTCTATCTTGCCCACCTGCATATTCTTTGAGTGCATTTTTTATTTCAGGCCAACAACTAGGGTCTACAGTTACAGTATAACTCCCTTGCCTAAAGTAAATTCCATGACTCCCCTGTGCCACATAAACGTGGGGATGACCGTTCGTTTTTTCTACATATTTCCATTTGACATAAGCTCCTGGAGACATTTTTTCGTCATTCCAATGAAATTTCTCATTATCATTATTCGAAGGGTTGTTTTCTTCATAGAATGCAAACACTTGATCAGATAGATGATGAAAGAAATATGCGCCTACCGGTGTAGACTTTAGTATATCATTGTTATCCTTTTCTAAGATAACAACAAAGCGTTCTCTATCTCCCGAGTGTCTCGAAAACCACTTATTAATAATACTCTTACCAGTTTTGGGGTCGAACGGATAGTAAAAAAAATATTGCAAGAAGATATATCCATTGTATTCATAAGCAGTGCCATAAATTTTACTATTATTCCTTAAGTCGTCAAAATTAGAAGTACCTTTAGGATAAGAGAGATTTGTATCAATTGCAGCAACATAGGGTTCGTCTGTTGTACCTTCAAACTCTAGCAAGCTATATTCTTCATCAACACTATCCCATGGTCTTGTTATTCCATATTCAAACCCCTCGTCGTTATAATATGCTATATTTATACCTTTATTTGAATTCTCCTCTATAACATTCGCATCTTTCAAGTAGAACTCTTTATCAAAAACACCTTGTTTAAAATCTTTTTTCCCCACTGCAACACGATAATTATGATAATAATTAAAATTTTCGAAAGTGTTTAATTCTTTTACATATATTCTTACTATATCTCTTATATCAATAGGATAGTAAATCTCTCCTTCTTTTAGTTCTCCATCTTTATATCCCCAAGGATCTTTGTTTCGTTCTTTTGATTTATTATAATTACCAAAATAGACATAGGGAGCATATCTATCTAAAAGATCTATAATAATACCTTTATCGATATTATTATGATCTCTTATAAAAAATGCTGTCCAAAGTTCGTCAAAATTGCCATCATTATTATCATCTTCATGTTCAATACAACTTATTCTATATTTACCTATCAAATCATTATTAAAATTTTTAGCTTCTATTTCAAAATCTTCCCATTCTAAATGGCTTTGTTG
>NZ_SZPP01000005.1:0-72882 GCF_030263775.1 Candidatus Jettenia sp. AMX1 | reverse complement strand
ATAATTTATGGTACTCTTTCCCTTATTCTCTTAGTATATCAGATATTTATCCGGCTTTGTGCAACAAAGCCATAATAAACTATAAGGTATCGAATTACCGGTAATTTTAAAATCGTTTCTTATCAGAAATATACTGGTAACTCAGGAAGTGGAATAGTTTCAGGCATTCTCTTTGGTTTGAGATTTTATTGTATTTTGGTAGAAAAAAAGAATATTATGACAGAAAAGTATCGTAAATAAGAATTACAAATCGGAAATTCCAAAACTGAACTTTTGTGATACATGAGAACTTCATGAAGGGAGGTTTGAAAAATGTCTGACAGAAAGAAATGTATTTTTATAAGCGATATGCATATTGGAGCGAAAAGGGTTCCGAGAGAGAGCCGTTACGCTTACGATTGGCTTAGCCCGTCAAGAACGAAGATGCTTGAGGATTTTTTAAGATATTTAGCAACAGTTAAGGATATTGAAGAGATAGTTCTCTTAGGTGATATTATGGATAATTGGGTTTATCCTGTTTATGAAATTCCTCCTACATTTGAGGAGATTATCGAATCTCCGGATAATAAACATGTTTTTGCTGCTCTTAAAGATCTTGCTGCCCGTAAAAAGGTTATCTATATGCCCGGTAATCATGATATGTTAATTACGAAAGAATGTGTAGACGAAAAATTTCCGGGTATTACTTTTGATGGAAATATAACACATAGAAATATCTTGTAACCCTGTAGTTTTTTAAAAAATAACCCCATAGGGGGGAAATGTTTATGGAAACTATTCTATTCCAGGTTTCTTTAACTTCAAATAATCTTCATTCGTAAAATACAAAGGAGGTTCCTATGCGCACAAAATATTTCATTCTTGTTGTAGCAATCATTTCTGTACTTTGGGTTGATAGCGCCATTGCCGATAAGAAGTGGAGTATGCAAGGTGTCTTTGTTGAAGGATGTAGTTGCAAGGCTCCATGTCCCTGTGAGCTGATTGGCTTAAATGAGGGGTGTAATGCTGTTGGCGTGGTATCTTTGAGTGAAGGGAATTATATGGGCGCTGACCTGGCAGGAACGAAAATCGCCTATGCAGTTGCCCCAGGTGAATGGGTTCGTATCTATGTAGATGGGAAGAATGACGGGCAGAGAGAAGCAGCCATTGGGTTAGCAAAAGGTATGTTTAGCACTTTTGGAAAGATTGAATCAACAAGTTCTGCGAACATTGACATATCAGGTATGGATGGCAGTTATACCGTAAAGGTAAATAATGGAAAGCTCATGCAACTTACCACTGAGCCTGTGCTTGGCGGAGATAATAAAACTCCAATTACTCACACAAATATCAAAAATAGATTCATTTTAGTATTCATGCAAGGCAGAACCATTTTTGGCAGCTTTCATGATGGAGAAAGGAAATTCGAATTGAAGGGCGGCAATTCATATTTTAACAATCGTGTGGGAAGTGAAGGTACATTTAAATAATCATACAGTTTTATTTTTACTAATAATCCTTTCAGCTACAATAAACACGTTCCATGGTTAGATAATTCCTGTATTACAGAAGAGTAAACAGAGGAAAATTTTACTGCACCGATCAGAGGATAAAGCAATGGAAATGAAAAACACTCTTGGCAACTACCTCATTGAGCAACTCTATAATTGTGGAGCCCGTCATGTCTTCGGTGTTGCAGGCGATTATGTGCTTCGCTTTTTCGATGACCTCGTTCATAGCAAGCTTAACGTAATCTGCACCTGTGATGAGCAGGGGGCAGGATATGCGGCAGATGCTTATGCCCGCTTGAATGGACTAGGGGTTGTATGTATTACCTACTGCGTTGGCGGGTTAAAGGTAGTTAATCCGGTAGCTCAGGCGTATGCTGAAAAATCCCCCGTCGTTGTTATAAGCGGAGCGCCCGGGATCAAAGAACGCAAAAAAAATCCGATGCTTCATCATAAAGTGCGCGACTTTGATACACAAAAGAAGATATTTGATGAAGTCACGGTTGCTTCTACCGTATTAAGTGATCCAGGAACCGCTCCTCGCGAGATTGATCGTGTTCTGAATGCAGCTCAACGCTATAAACGCCCGGTCTATATCGAACTGCCCCGGGATATGACCTCTGAGCAAGTTACCCATCAGTATGAATTCCGCGAGATGCAAGAAAAAAGTGATCCTGTTGCTCTTCAGGAAGCAGTTACAGAAGCTATAACTATGATACATGCAGCGAAAAAACCGGTTATCATCGCTGGTGTTGAATTGCAGAGGTTCGGGTTACAAAGTGAACTCGTAAAATTCATAGAAAAAACAAATATACCTGTTACATCGTTGCTTCTCAGTAAATCGGTGATCAGTGAACGACATCCTCTGTATCTGGGGTTATATGAAGGCGCAATTGGGCATGATTTTGTCCGCGAATATGTTGAATCCTCAGATTGTCTGGTATTGCTGGGAGCTCTTTTGACAGATATTAATCTTGGTGCCTTTACGGCACATCTTGATCAGGGGAGAATGATTTATGTCACGAGTGAAAAAACCGCTATTCGTCACCACAATTATGAGAATATCTATCTGCAAGATTTCATGTATGAGTTGATGAGAGCCAATATTAAACGTCAGGAGCTGAAAGGTATTCAGCATCAGGAGGTTCAGCCGTTTTCACCGGTAAAAGGGCAAAAGGTTACCGTTCAGCGATTATTCCAGTGCTTGAACTCATTCCTGACCGATGATACGGTTGTTATAGCAGACGTTGGCGATGCCTTGGTTGGCGGTTCTGATCTTGTTGTTCACCGCCGCACCGAATTTATATCTCCGGCATACTATCTTTCGCTTGGTTTTGCAGTGCCTGCAAGTATAGGAGCCCAATTAGCCAGTCCCTCTCTGCGTCCCTTAGTGTTGGTCGGCGATGGCGCATTTCAAATGACGGGTATGGAGCTTTCAACCATAGTGAGGTACCATCTTAATCCAATTGTTGTTGTCTTTAATAATTATGGATACGGGATAGAACGTCCTATGATGGACGGTCCGTTTAATGATTTGCAATTGTGGCAATATAGTCGTATCCCTGAAATAATTGGTGGTGGTAGAGGCTTTATTGTTAAGACTGAAGAACAACTGAGTGAGGCGCTCGAAGCTGCCGAAAAATATAAGGATGGTTTCTGTATCCTGGATGTCCATCTGGATAAGTATGATATGTCGCCTGCTTTACAGCGACTAACAAGCCTGTCTGCGAAGAGAGCACGATAGACCCTGCGTACTTACGTGAAGGTAAAACCGGAGAATTGAGTTTAAGGGATTGATTGAAAAAGTTGTTAGTAAGAAAAAGAAATTGTTTCTCAACTTTGATATTCATACTTCATGACAAGAGTTCCAAAACCCATATTCATGATTACAGCATTATGAGGTATCAAAATGTATTTCCAGGGTTTTCCTTCATGTTTGGTAGTGTATTCAGTTGCATACTTACAATATTGAAAGGCAGCTTGCGCTTTTTCTTTACTATCCGTTAATTCGATGTCATCTTCTTTTTTTGTTTCCACTATACAAATAGTATCAACAGTTTCCACAACAAAATCAGGAATATATTGTTTCGAATTGTGCTTCCAATATATCATGAATTGATCCGGAGCTGGTCTCATCCATTTAAGAACGGATTTATCTTGCTCTAAGATAGCAGCAAGGTCCTTCTCTGATTTAGAATCAAACTTATACAGGTTATGACAAGCCTTTCTAAAACCGCTAAATATTTTATTTAGAATGGCGCTTGTTGGAGTAATTGTTTCTGTAAAATGATGAATGCTATCTTTTGTGTACTTTGAAAAGTTATGTTCTTCAATCCTTGTAAATGGCTTTACAACGGGTTTTTCATAGCCCGGTGCCTCATAATAAAAGTGTTGCATTAACTGTGAATGAATATACTTTCCAATTTCTTTTTTATGATATTGGACAACGTTCGTACACATATCATTATCAAGATACGTTTTGAATTTTCCAACAGCTTGTTGTGCCAATGTAAATAACAAATCCGCTTGTGTATCATAATCTATTTCCGGATAATTCATAAGCTCGTTAACTATAAGATTCTCAGGCTTATCAATAATAATTCTCCCTTTATCTATACCATTTAAGATATCAATGCTATTCTCCTGCTCGCGAAGTTTCCTTATTAATATTTCCTCTGATACTGGCTGGTAATTAAGACTTTTCGTATCCAGATCAAAATCCCTGAAACCAGACTTTGTTTCATTGCTTTGTTGGATGGTAATCCGTGGAATTTCTATGATATTTCTGACGAATTCATGTACTACTGTCTCATATGCAGCTTCAACTTCCTTTATCATTTCTAGGGCAAACAAGTTTTTTTGTGGAGAACTATACATCTTTTGTTTTATCTTCTCTAATGCGATTTGTTTAATTTCAGGCTTCGTTAGTTCATGAACATTTTTAACTGCATTGTTCATTTCCGGAAGGGTTGAAAGGATTGTCTTTTGAAGCTCCAGGTTAATCAGTGCTTTTTGTTTGCTTTCCGGTTCAGTAAGATTATATATCCTTTTTTGTTCCTCTTCAAACTTCTGTTCAATGCTTGAAACAGAGGTAATAACTTCTTTTTGTTCATTCAATTCTTGTGCATCAATTACAATAATATTTTGCCGCTTAATGATAGAATCGGGTTTATTTGCTTCATCTATTATTTCCTGGAATTTATCATGAGCTACAATTGTTAATTTATCTACTTTGTCATTTCCCGTCTTTTTCCTGTAAGGCAATCGTAATCCTCTACCAATAGTTTGTTCTCGTAAAGTCAATGATGTTGCTGTCCGCAGGGGGATGATTGTGTAAAGGTTTGTTACGTCCCAGCCCTCTTTTAACATGTTAACGTGGATTACAATTTCTATTTTATTCTCAGGGTTTTCCAGAGAAATTAACTTCTCGATATTTTCATCTTTTTCTTCTCCGGACTGATTCGAATGAATCTCCATTACCTTATCTGCATAATCACCATGAAAGAATGAATTTGAGGTTATTAACTTTTTCAGGTCACTTGCATGTTCTGTATGCTGAGCAACAACTAATACGAATGGCTTGACCCGTTTTTCCTTATTATTCCTTGTGTAAATATCCAATGCTACTTTCGTGTCTTCATGAATTCGTATGCCATCTTCCAGTTTTATCCTATCCAATTCTTCATTGGAGTACTGTGCAGGATTGAAATCCTTTCTGGTGGCCACTGCGGGTTCCTTTACAAATCCATCCTGAATAGCTTTAGCTAATGAGTATTCGTAGACGACATTTTTAAATTTGATAGCACCTCCGCTTCGTTCTATCTGTGGAGTAGCTGTAACCTCTAGTCCTAAAACCGGGTTTAATTCATTAATAACCTGCATTCCTCTGTCTGCACGATAATGATGAGATTCATCCATCAACAGAACCAGATCATCAAGATTAGAAAGGTAGTTGAAATAAGAAACACCTAAATATTCCGAAAGCCTTTTAATGCGTGGAAGTTTACCGCCCTTTGTTTCGGCGTTTATCTTGGAAACATTAAATACGTTAATATGTACGTCTGATTCAAGAAAGGAAGTTTGTGGGAGGGTGTTGTAATTATCTCCTGTAATAATACGTGGTTGTTTGTGAACAAACTCACCGATACCCTGAAATACATATTTTGGGCTGGTGGGATTGGAGAAATCTTCGATCAATTTGTTATAAATGGTGATATTGGGAGCCAAAACAAAAAAGTTTCTCATGCCTTTTGACAAATACAGGTAAACTACAAATGCCCCCATAAGCCGGGTCTTACCAACCCCGGTAGCCAACGAAAAACAGATCGACGGGAAATTTCTCTCAAAATCAGTACAAGTAGGATAGGCGCTTCTTACTATCTCCAGTGCAGTAGATAAATCGCCATTTTTCTGAAGAGTCAATTTATCCATTAACTCTGCCAGTATGTTCAGGCTATCTGCCTGTGGTAGGCGAAGGCTTAAGCGATTTTTAATTGACATGGCTATGCGGTTCATTTTTTGTCCTCTCATTTTCTTTATGCATCTATTACTACCCTTTAGTAAAGAGAGGATGGGAGGTTGATTGCTCAAGTTCTTCTTCATTCTCCTCCTTGGAAAGATTCTTCTTTAAGTTCCCCTCTTTGAAAGATCACCTTCTTCGCATTCCTCTCTTGGGAGATGTCCTCTTAAAATTCCCCTCTTGGGAGGGGTTAGGGGTGGGTTCATTCGCCCTTATCCATTCCCCAATTGCAGTAATAACCCCTTGTATATTTCCCTTAACATCTGAATCATAAAATCTTAGAAACCTTACTCCAAGAGATTCCAATTTTGATTGTCTTATTCTATCTTCTTCACTCTTATTTTCATGACTGATACCATCAATCTCAATTGCTAACATCAACTCATTACAGAAGAAATCTACAATATAATTATCAATAGGTTTTTGACGATCAAAATCATGTCCCAGCAATTGCTTCCCTTTTAAATATCTCCACAAAGTACCTCTGATAAAGTACCGCTTTTTCTCAAACATCGTGCAACTTCTTTTAACTTTGGATTATATGGTAAAATAACTTTTCGTTTCATTCGAATAGTTTTCTCTGTTTATTATAGCTTTTAGAGTTATTATCTTTTTCAGACTTTTTCCTTTTGTCTGATTTACCCACCCCTAAATCCCCTCCCAAGAGGGGACTTTTATGTTTTCCATCCGAGAGGGGACTTTCTGCATTCCCCGCCTGGGATGAGTTCTTCAAATTCCCCTCCTGGGAGGGGCCAGGGGTGGGTTCAGGCAAATTAACAATATTTAAACTATAATCCTCTTTCCCAAATTTACATCTACCGAGCAACATCTTGGGGATCTTTTTTATGGTAATACTAGCGTAACGATTTGCGCAAGCTTCTTGAAAAGATTTACAACAGATCAGAAGGCTTTCATCCGGTTTCATTTCTTCGTGAATCTTATCTAAAAACTGTACCGTAATAAACTGAGTAGTGGTAAATATGTAATCCTGTTCAGTTGAACGGCCATGTTTCCAGTAAATATCCTCGTCCGGGCAGTATCTAAAACCTTCATGCTTTGCCATAGCCGCGGCAAGCATATCGGCATTGTAACGTTCATCAATAATCCAGGTGTCATGTTTATCCTTTTTTAGCAGACTTGGGGCTAAGTAGTAATACTTGAAACCACCACCACCCTGCCAACCCACCCCTATTTCCCCTCCCAGGAGGGGACTTTCTTTATTCCCCTCTTGGGAGGGGTTAGGGGTGGGTTCATTCCTTTTTCGAGGGGGGCCAGGGGTGTGTACAATTCTTGATATTCCGCCCTGATCCGTGCCGTCAATGACCTTCTTCAGTCGTAGCAAGCAGTGCGTATGGCAATGCTCGCCCAGTTCTATCCCTATCCACCTGCGGTTCATCTTATGGGCAACAGCGGCAGTCGTTCCGGAACCAAGGAAGGAATCGAGAACCCAATCACCTTCGTTCGTGGCTAATGTGAGAATGCGTTGAATTAAGCGTTCGGGCTTGGGAGTAGTAAAAACATCTTCACTATTAAAGGCTTTGATTTCTTTCTTTGCTTCCTGATTATCACCAACCTCGGTTCTAAACCAAATGGTTTTAGATACAGTGCCTTCTTGAACTTCAGATAAGAATCTTTTTAACCTTGGCATATTATTCCCTGATTCTCCGAACCAAATTCGATTGTCTTCAACCAATTCTAGAAATTTTTCTTTTGATACAGCCCAACATCGAGATTCAGTTGGATTTACTACTCTTCCAGAAGGAAGTGTTATGGGATAATCAGTATTAGGAGTGTACGTCTTAACAGACAAATCTGATGATGTCCACAATCCTCTTGGGTCATTATCAGGATTCTTATATCGGGAATCCATTTCTGCTGTTCTTGGCAACAGATTTGGTCTCCACAAATCTTTATTTTTGGCATAGACCAGGATATGGTCGTGACTGTCAGAAAGCCATTTTGCATCATTTTGAGGAGAATACTTCTTTTCCCAGATAACAGTATTTACAAAATTCTTTCTTCCAAAAATCTCATCACACAATACCTTCAGATAATGGCATTCATCATCGTCAATAGAAATCCAGAGCGTTCCGTCTGATCGTAAAAGTCGATGCAATATTTCTATTCTGGGTTTCATTAAACTCAACCAGATAGAATGCTCTAGTCCATCATCATAATGTTCAAAGGCATTGCCTGTGTTATAGGGCGGATCAATATAGATGCATTTGATTTTCCCGGCAAAATCCTGTTCAAGGGCTTTCAGGGCAAGGAGATTGTCGCCACAGATAAGCATGTTACCCACCCCTAAATCCCCTCCCAGGAGGGGACTTTTCTTATTCCCATCTTGAGAGGGGCGAGGGGTGTGCCCGTAAGACTTTCCCGGGTCTTCTATCAATATGCGCGGCTCCAGTTTCGGCTGGTTATCTTTGCCTATCCAGGTGAGCTCAAGTTTTTGAGTCTTGTTGTTGGACATTACTCTATTATTTAGCCTTCCAGTTGTTTTTTCAATTCTTCCTTACAATTTCATTTCATCTGCGCTATTACCTGGAGATTCCAATGCTTGTAAGCCCAACCCTTCAATCTCCTGTAGCGTTTTCCCCGCAATCCCCTGCAAGTCGCCATACATACCGACAGTCGCCTGCATGACACGATCAATTTGTTCCTCACGTTTGGCCCATTGCTTTGTTATTACCTTCTTCTCCTTGTCGAGGTCTTCCTGCATTGATGAGAAAGCCTCAACAATAGCCTGAACTCGTTGGCGGAATCTTGGACCGGTAAGATACTGATAGACCATCTCCATCTTGGTCTGCTGACCATCGGTAGCCTGGCGAGCTGAAGCAACCTCAATCAACGTATGGCGTAGCGTAACGGCGACGGGGAGCGCCGCTCTCGGATGTGTCACCCAAACACCGTCTATCAATTCGAATGTTTCAACACCCTTTGGGAGGGTCTGACTGACAATTACGGCAATTTCTGCCTTGGCTGCACGTTGGTCTTCTCTGAGTTTTGACAACCAGCCATCGCTCCAGTTCTTTGTTCGTTTTGATTCCCACAAGATTGTTCCACAGCATTGACCCGGTATACTTGTAACGCGATGCAATACGTCGCCTCCATGCTCTCCCTTCGGGACAGGTTCGATTATGTCATGGGAAAATTTCGCGCTCAACAGCGCTTCAATTTCAAGCGCCTGAACTTCTCCCTGGAGTTGCTGTGATCCTTGCTCAGCTTTGCGCTTAAGTTCCTCTATCTGCTTCTGCATTGCGGCGATAGTATGCTCCTTCTCCAACACTTTGAGTTTCAGTTGCTCTCCTGCTTCTTTATGCGCTTGTTCACGGACGGCGGCAAGCCCTTCCTGAATCCGCTTCTCAACCGTCAAGTCAAACTCGCGCTTTGCATCATCAAGTTCTCGCTGTTTTTTCATAACTTCAGCTTGGGTTTTTTGAGCTTCGGCAAGCTTTCCATCCCTCTGCTTGAGAATTTCCTGAAGGCTGGCAATCTCCCTGGTCTTTTGCTCAAGATCGGTCGTCAGAGCAAGTTTAGCCTTTCTGGATTCTTCGGCAGCGATCCTGGCGCGCTCCTGTCGCAGTTTCTCTGCTACTTGATTGTCTATGGCCTCTTTTTCCTTAGAAAGAGCCTCTTCTTGCTTACGAAGCAACAATTCACGCCTGGCGATATCTGCGTCTTTCTGGGCCAATCGCCGTTCATATTCGCGCCGTGCTGATTCGATCATAGGCGCTGCAAGCGATTCGGTCAGTTTAATATCAGTTTGGCATTTCGGACAGGTAATCATTGGTTCTGTCATAGGTCTCTCCTTGAAGATATCAACAAATCGGTTTTTGTAACAGCAATATTATCCATAGAAAGTTCCCTTGCCCTATCCATGTAAATTCATGTTGTCAGGGTTTGGGTATCAATACAATGCCATTAAGTTAAGAATCTGCCGTGAAACTCTCTATCACCAAAGGAAAAACAACCCCCTGAATCCCCCTTTAGTAAGGGGGAACAAACCATCAAATCCCCCTTAACAAAGGGGGACATTGGGGGTTGTTTAGCTAAAATAATCCTTAACTTAATGACATTGGGTATCAATAATCTCCCAATATCCTCCTTTGTCGGGACCGATACGGCGCAGACGTCCCTGCTGTTTAAGTGTTCGGATAGATTTTTCAACACCGGCAAGGCTCATCCCAAGTATTTCTGCAATCTCCTGTATCGTAATTGCCGAAGTCGCTCCTTTTTGCGCCGGGGAATACACCGGGATTGACTATTTCAACCCGATCATCATAAACCTCCACCATCAGACTTGTGCCTCTCATGCTGTAATCACGGTGGATTATTGCATTTGCAACAGCCTCTCGCAATGCCTCAAATGGTATCTTCTCATAGATGTCTTTGCGGTTCACGCCTTTTATCTCGCTACGGCGGTTTAAATGTTTCATAAGGAAAAGCGCCGCTGTATTGAACTGAATAAGAAGGTCATCCTGCACGTCCTGCCTGTCATAGATGTGCACACGATCTCTTCCCTTAAAGGCAATCAGTGTCATTTGCGACTGAAGGATAAACTTGCGGGGATTTTTAGCAAAGAAAAGTACGCCTGCATTGGTAATCTTGTTGTCCCGCGCTATGCTTAAGCTTGTCAGGATGTCACGTGGAACTATTTTCCTGATATTGACACCCGCTTCTTTCAGGAAATTCTGTATCTTTTCCTTTGATATGTCATCCCATGTAACATCTTTGTTGACATCCATTATTTAAGCAATATTCCATCGAATAGTAAAAAGTTCTGTTTGTTGAATTTTCTGTTTCAGCCGTGTCTCAATTTCTTCAATTCATTATTCTGTTTTATTGTCTATGTCATCCTGCTGTGTATTGTTACCTTTTCTTCAGGATCCGGCATATTTTTTGCCCCAGTTTTTCGGTATTTTATCTCTTTATTTCATTCTTTCAATTCAATTTTGTTTTTATTCGTTGTAGTTAGATTAAAGTGTATATAAAATAATACTTATGCAGATGAATGCTTTTCATGAAAAATGTATGAGGCTTGCTATACACAAGGCAAGGGAGGGTATTGAGAAAGGACAAACACCTTTTGGGGCGTGTATCGTGAAGAATGAAGAGGTTATCAGTTGTACTCATAATATCGTCTGGCAAACTATGGATATAACCGCCCATGCTGAAATGAATGCGATCAGAGAAGCATGTAAGAAATTGAATACGGTTGACTTGTCGGGTTGTGTAATTTATTCTACCTGTGAGCCGTGTCCTATGTGTTTTAGTGCTTGCCATTGGGCGAAGATCACAAAAATCATGTATGGTACACGGGTTGACGATGCAAAAAAGATAGGATTTAATGAGCTTACTATTTTAAATAAGGAGATGAAACGGTTTGGTAATAGTCCGGTTGAAATTGCCGGCGACCTTCTCCGGGAAGAGAATTTAGAACTTTTTAAAATCTGGTATAATCGAACGGATAAAAGGGTATACTGATATTTATGGCATGGATTTATCTTTTGACCGCTGGTTTTTTTGAAATTGGATGGGCAATTGGCCTGAAATATACGGAAGGTTTTACCCGGTTTTGGCCAAGTGTTTGGACGGTGTTTGCCATGATAGCGAGCTTTTTTTTCCTGTCAAAGGCCGTTACTATCATTCCAATAGGGATGGCGTATGCAATTTGGACGGGTATCGGCGCGGTCGGTACTGTAATTCTCGGTATAGTGTTATTTGGTGAACCTTCTGACCCATTCCGTATTGTTTTTATCGGTCTGATTATAGCAGGGATTGTTGGACTTAAGTTTTCTTAAGATTCTGTGTCAAATGTGCTGAATATTTCTGTGCTTTCGTGATTTGAGAGGTAATATTTCCGGATGTTTTATTATTATGTGTAGACTTTTTCTCATCATTCCATTCTTACTCATAGTCGCGCCTTTTTGCTACGGACATGAGGCTGATTCTCAAGGCCAGTTATTAATCCGCAAATACCTCGAGAGTACTCATGCAGATGAAATGGAGAATATCCTGCATGAACTGAATGGGTTACATATCAGTTTAAATACGGGTAAGGAATGGATTAAAACTTCAGCAAGCTATACATCTCAACCGTTGGGTTTACAAAGGAAATTGGTACCTATTGGGGAAAAACATGGCGAGTACTTTGTATATACCCCATCTCATTATGTGCCTGATAAATCATGGCCGATGATTCTGATACTCCATGGGGTTGGCAGCAGAGGTTACGATCCGGTGATGGCATGGTTAAGGTCATCGGCACATAACGATGAATTTATCCTTGTAGCCCCTACATACGGTCATGGGTTATGGTGGAAGGATGAGGCGGAGAGGCTTATACTTTCGGTATTTGATAAGATGAAACAGGAATACAACATTGATACCGACAGGGTTTACCTTACCGGATTTTCAAGTGGCGGTCATGGCGCATGGTATATGGCGCTTCGTTATCCCCATTTCTTTGCGGCTATAAGCCCTATTGCGGGTGAGTGTCCCATACCTTCTTTTCTGGTAAATCTGATGCATGTGCCGGTCTATATCGTACATGGCGCTCAAGATACTGTCATTCCGGCAGAAGCGGCAAGGGATGCTCTTTCAAGACTGGAGAAGCTTAACTATCGTGTTGCTTATAAGGAACTGCCTGAAATGAAACATCGGTTTCCTCTTGACGAGACCGGAGAAATTCTTGATTGGTTCCGTGCGAATGGAAGATTGCTCTATCCGAAGAAGCTGCGATTTTCCACAGAATCTATAAAATATTCTGTATCTTATTGGGTCGAAATTTTAGAATTTTCCGAGATAGTAGGTCGGGTTTCCGGAGTTCAAAAGGACATTTCAGGGCATTTAATGAGGTCTGAAGCATTGCCGGTAACGGCATCCGTTGAGGCTGACATAAAGGATGAAAATAATGAAATCTTCCTGGTAACTCAGGGTATTAAGGCTATACGCCTGTATCTTGAAAATAGACTTATAGATATGGAAAGACCCTTGAGGGTATACATTAACGGTAAGATGGTATATTCTGAAAAAGTAAATGAGAATGTACGGGTGATTCTTGATACCGTGAAGAAGAGGAACGACCGGAAAGCATTATTTTCTGCATATCTCGATTTGAAAGTTCCCTTTGAATAATTCCTTAACATCCTTTTATTCTCACTCATGACAATTAGATTTGACAAAATATCTCTGAACCATTACGATACATTTGCTTATTATTTGAATAATTATAAAAATCTAAGAGGCTCGTGACTTGTTGAATGGAGAAAATACCGGTAAAAACACAGGGAAGAACAGAGTTTGTTGATATAACGGTTGATGTAAACAGAATTGTTCAAAAATCAGGAGCTCAAGAAGGGGTATGTTATGTTTATGTGCCTCATACAACAGCCGCCGTTACTGTTAATGAGAATGCCGACCCTTCTGTCCAAAGGGATATAATAAGTGAACTTAATAAGATAGTACCCTGGGATGGCCGCTATAGTCACACGGAAGGGAACTCCGCTGCTCATATCAAATCTACCCTTGTAGGCTCATCTGTTTCTATTCCTATCTCAGATGGGAAATTAGCTCTGGGTACATGGCAGGGTATTTATTTCTGTGAATTTGATGGACCTAGAAACAGAGAAGTATTTGTCCAAGCCATGGGAAATGTATAACAAAGCATAAAGGTAAAGAAAACCCGGAAAACTTCTCCTTTCTCTATGGTAAAATCATTATATATACCAGGCTAAGTATAAACTTATTATTGCAGATATCGAAATAATCAAAGTGAATCATATACAGAGAAGGCAAAAAATTATGCCTGATGGTCGTTGGAACATAAAGGATGCTATAAAGGTTTTCCTTGCATATCTTATGCTCATGTTTATTGGTATGCCTGTAATTGTGCAGATTATCCAGGTAATTTTTGGTTATGACGCCCTGAACAACATTGGAAATCGTATCGTAGTTCTCTTCTTTTCCTTTTTTATTAATGTATCAGTTTGTTTCTATATATTTTATATTGTGGGCGTGGAACATCATCAACCGATTACAGCTCTGGGTTTATCTTCGGTACATTTATCGGACAACATAAAACAAGGCATTAAATATTATCTGATTGCGCTTCCTTTTATTATGTTTGCAGGTTTTATCGTCAACCTGATTTCCCGTTATTACAATACGGCTCCGGATGCGCAAGATGTTGTTAAATGGGTGTTAGAAGAAAAATCACTCTTCGTTATAATTTGTCTTGTATTCTTTGGAGTTATTGTTGCCCCCATCCTTGAAGAAATCTTATTTCGCGGATTTCTTCAATCGGCATTGAAAAATACCTTTGGAAGCCGGTATGCCCTGGTGATAAGCGCATCTCTTTTTGCTGCTGTACATATGGATGTATTTGCTTTTTTACAGATATTCATCTTGGGTATACTCCTGGGTTATTTATACGAAAAGACTCAAACTCTTGCGGCTTCCATCTTCGTACATATCTTACACAATTCGTTAACTCTTGTTTTTTTATTATATTTTAAATATTTCTTAAAAGGAAAGGTTCCGGTATTTTAGCGGATGTCACGTTGTATTCGTAATAGAGTGCCTTGAGTGGGATATATTTGAATGCAACTTGTAACAGAATTGGACCATGGAGGTAGTATGTTTAAGGATGCGGATGAACAATTAGAGACTATATTGCGTGGAACTGTAGACGTTGTTACAAAAGAGGAATTCATAAAAAAACTGGCAAGGTCCGTAAAAGAGAATAAGCCGCTTCGCATAAAATTAGGACTGGATCCAACCGCTCCCGATATTCATATCGGAAATGCCATCCCGATACATAAACTGCGTGCATTCCAGTCGCTTGGCCATACTGCTATTCTCATTATCGGGGATTATACTGCAACGGTAGGTGATCCTTCGGGGGTTAATAAAACACGCCCCATGATTACCTATGAAAAAGTTTTAGAAAATGCAAAAACATATCTTACACAGGCCAGCAAGATACTTGATTTGAATAAGACAGAAGTGGTGTATAACAGTCAATGGTTCAAGAAAATGACCTTTCATGATGTTATTCAGCTTACGTCAAAAATGACTGTAGCCCGAATGATGGAACGGGATGATTTTACAAAACGTTATCATACGGGTATCCCCATTAGTGTGCATGAATTTATCTACCCTCTTATGCAGGGGTATGATTCCGTAATGGTAAAAAGTGATGTAGAACTGGGAGGAACAGACCAGTTATTTAGCTTGCTTGTGGGGAGGGACCTGCAAAAGGATGCAGGTATGGAACCGCAGATCGCATTGACTACAGCCCTCCTGGAAGGAATCGATGGAAATAAGAAAATGAGCAAGAGTCTGGGGAATTATATCGGTATAACCGAATCGCCTCAAGAGATATTTGGTAAGGCGATGTCTATTCAGGACGACTTGATGGGTAAGTATTTTGAACTTGCGACAGACTTGAGTACGGATGAGATTAAACAATTGATTGATCCTATTCGCACTCACCCGCGTACTGCAAAGGTAACTTTAGCCAGGGCTATTGTTCGGCGTTACCATGGTGATAAGGAAGCAGAAGCATCCGCTGCAGAGTTTGACCGTATTTTTAAGGAACATGCACTTCCGGATAAAATTCCTGATATCGTGCTATCACCCGATGAGCTAAAGGACGGTAAGATATGGATTGCTCAGCTTATCGTTCTCTGTGGTTTTGCAACTACGAACAGCGAAGCACGCCGGTTGATACAACAAGGTGGTGTAAGTGTTAATAGTGAGATCATTGATTGTCCCACCCTGAATGTTGAGATAAAATCTGGTATGATTCTTAAGGTAGGAAAGCGCAGATTTGCACGTATAGTATTACCGTAGATACTTACCATTACTTACCCCTGTTTTATTTGTCATTCCCGAATGCTTCCCCGTTTTCACGAGGACAAGTTTATCGGGAATCCAGTTTCTTTCCTGTTTTCTTCCCTATGCTGGATTCCCGAGACAGAAATTCGGGAATGACAGGAAGAGCCACCGTTGTCAGATATTACAGAAATAATAGCAAGGTTTTATCCTTTGAGACATAGGAGGTATAAGGAGAGAATTTTTCATACTCTGTAAGCCGGTACCTGGGGTGGCACTGACAAACTTTGTTTGTCAGTGTTTTGTAATCCATATCCATGTACGCAGGTAAATAAGCACGGACAAACGAGGTTTGTCCGTGCCACCCGGTCCGGGGAGTTATCTAAAAACCTTACTTTAGTATTTAGGATCATTTGAAGATAGAGAGGTTCCCGTTCAGAAATAGGTTTTGGGATAGCTTTTAGAAAAATAGCTGACCTATAACAATCCCGTCTTTTCATCAAATCCGCACATTATGTTCATATTTTGCACTGCCTGACCGGAAGCGCCTTTGATGAGGTTATCAATAGCAGAAAGGATAATAATGCGGTTATCGGTAACCTTTGTGGCAATATCGCAAAAATTTGTGTAGATTACGTCTTTTGTCTTAGGTATTTCACTTCCCTCTTTCAGACGGATAAAGGGTTCGTTGCTGTAAAATTCTTTGTAGAGGTTACGTACCTCCTCGTCACTAAGGATTATAGTGGTCTCTCTTAGCTTATGTTTTGGCTTGGCGTAGATCGTACACAAGATTCCACGGTTCATGGGAATGAGGTGTGGAACAAATTGGATAGATATTTTTTGACCTGTTTTAAGAGAGAGAATATGTTCAATTTCCGGGCTATGGCGGTGACCTCCTATGCTGTAAGCCTCAATATTCTCATTGCACTCACAGTAATGGGTATCCTCTCTTGGTTCACGTCCGCGTCCTGATACGCCCGATTTTGCATCCACGATAATATCGTCTGAACAGATAAGCCCTTTTGCAAGCAAGGGGGCTAATGCTAATATCGTTGAGGTAGTGTAACAGCCCGGGTTTCCTACGAGATTTGTTTTTTTAATCTCATTCCTGAAAAGTTCCGGAAGTCCATATACAGCTGTCTCTATGCCTTTATCATCGGTATGCTGCGCCTTGTACCATTTTTCGTAAAGCGATTTATCGCGGAAACGGTAATCGGCGCTAAGATCTATAACCTTGATTCCTTGTTTCGTAAATAGCGGGACGTATTGCATAGAAATGGTTGGCGGCAAGGTGATAAAAGCCAGGTCAAGAGTATCAGGGACTTCTTTCTGCTCAACAGTCTCGCACGGTAAATCAAGCATTGATTTCAATGATGGGAAGATATCTGATATCTTAGGCCGGTCTGTCCTGCGTACACCGAGATAGGTAATCTTTACTTCCGGATGGCGTAGGAGAATTTTTATGAGTTCCAGGCTGGTATAAGCTGTGGCACCGATTATCCCTATATTTATCATGTATTAAGCGTAATCCCGGATATGGTTAAATTTTTGCAGGTTCCCTTGTTCCAAAGACGATAGGCAACATCTCGTCAACCTTTTCTACAAATATGAAATTCATTTCTTTCCTGGCCTGTTCAGGCACATCCACGAGATCTTTTTCATTCAGTTTTGGTAAGATAACGGTGGTAATTCCCGCCCGTTTTGCTGCCAGGACCTTTTCTTTAATGCCGCCGACCGGCAGTATGTTTCCACGAAGGGTAATCTCGCCTGTCATAGCCACGTAAGGGACAATGGGTGTTTCTTTCAGTAACGAGATAAGCGCCATGGCTATTGTCACGCCGGCGGAAGGACCGTCCTTAGGGATTGCTCCGGCGGGGACATGAACATGAAAATCATATTTGGTAAAATCACTAAGGGTGATTCCTAATTTGTTTGCTCTTGCCCTGATATAGCTCATTGCAGCTTGAGCTGATTCCTTCATGATATCGCCAAGATGGCCTGTTAAGGTAAGTTTTCCGGTGCCTGGCATGGTCGTAGCCTCAATAAAAAGAATATCACCGCCACTCTGTGTCCAGGCAAGGCCTGTAGCTACACCTGCTTCGGTAGTCCGTTCGGCAACCTCTGAAAAGAATTTGATAGGTCCCAAAAAATTGTATAACTGATCGGCCGATACATGAACGGATTTTTTCTCATCAGAGGCAATAGCTTTTGCAGCTTTTCTACAAAGGGTTGCAATTTCGCGTTCCAGATTACGGATACCTGCCTCGCGTGTGTAATCGGTGATAACGGATCTGATCGCATCATCATCGATGGTTACCTGGTCTTTTGTAAGACCGTGTGCCTTGAGCTGCTTAGGTATACTGAACTGCTTAACAATAAATATTTTTTCCTCCGCAGTATATCCGGGAAGTTCCAGCACCTCCATGCGGTCTTTCAATGCAGGAGGTACGGGGTCCAGAATATTTGCTGTTGTAATAAACATTACCTTTGAAAGATCAAATGGTATGTCCAGATAATGATCCGAGAATGAATGATTTTGTTCCGGATCCAGAACTTCCAGTAGCGCTGCAGAAGGATCTCCCCTAAAATCGGCGCCTAGTTTATCAATCTCGTCAAGCATAAAGAGAGGATTATTCGTTCCTGCTTTTCGCAACCCCTGGATAATACGTCCTGGTAATGCACCGATATAGGTACGTCTGTGGCCTCTGATCTCAGCCTCATCTCGTACTCCTCCCAATGACATGCGGACAAATTTTCTGCCCAGAGCGCGCGCAATTGACATCCCCAATGAGGTTTTTCCTGTACCTGGCGGTCCGACAAAACATAAAATAGGCCCCTTCATATCTTGTTTTAGTTTTCTCACTGCCAGATATTCCAAAATTCTCTCTTTAACCTTATCGAGGTCGTAATGATCTTCGTTGAGTATTTTATGTGCTCCTTGAATATCAAGGTTATCGATTGTGCTGACTGACCAGGGAAGGTCGACCAGCAGGTCGAGATAAGTTCGGGCGACGGTATATTCTGCAGAGGCAGAAGGTATTTTCGAAAGCCGGTTCAGCTCCTGTTCAACCTCTTTTTTTGCTTCAGGGGGCATTTTAGCTTCTTCAATCTTCTTCTTTAACTCCTTAATCTCAACGGTGCGCTCATCTCCCTCGCCTAATTCATCCTGAATTGCCTTCAATTGCTGTCTCAGGTAATATTCTCTTTGTCCCTTCTCCATTTCATTTTTTACCTGTGATTGTATCTTTGTTGCCATTTCCATAACTTCCATCTCTCTGGTAAGAAAGGCAGTTATCTTCTGTAACCGGTCCTTAACATTCGTTGTCTCGAGCACCTGTTGTTTTTCGGCTATACTGAGATTCAAATGGGATGCAATCATGTCGGCCAAACGACCCGGACTATCAATGTTGACGATTGCTATTTTGAGTTCTTCCGGTAAAGTCGGTACCATATTTACCATGCGGATAAATTGATCACTGGCGTTTCTAAATAAGGCATCCATCTCCTTGTCAGACTCAACAGTATCTTCCAGAATAGTTACCTTAGCCTTAAAATAAGGTTCTATTTGCGTGTATTTATCAATCTTAACCCTTCTAATGCCTTGTACCAGCATCTTTGCGGAATTATCCGGCATACGAAGCATTTGGAGTACTACTGCTGCTGTAGCATAATCGTACAGGTCTGACTGTTTTACAACCTTAATATCTTTTTCTTTTTGAGCTACAAGCGCCAGAAACCGGTGACCGGCCAGGACATGATTCAGGAGTGTGAGGTCTCTTTCGGTAAAGATATTAATGGCAGCTACCATGCCAGGAAAAAGTACGGTGTCTTTGATAGGAAGTACATGGAGTTCATCCGGTATTTTTAATCTATCTGTTCTGTCATTTACTGCGTCAGATTCTGGGATTGGTGGGTTCATAATCTCCGGGGGATCTTTATCTTCTTTATTTGTCATACAATCTCACACAATCTTATAAGTTATTCCTGAAAATTAATTTTTATTAAAAGTGTTTTAGATAATTGTTGTTGTGCCTTGGGTAAAACCACTTCCAGGAACCCATCCTTATACACGGCCTGAATAGTATCGGTATTGACGGGTTTCGGAATATAGATACTTCTTTCAAAGTATCCGTAACGAATTTCTACCTGATAAAAGCAGGTCTTTTGGTGTGGCGAGCTATCAGTTCTAAATCCACTGATAGTGAGGATTTCATTTGAAAAGGTAAGTTGAATATCCTCTGGTTTCGTCCCTGATAGGGACATCTTTACTATTATTTCGTCTGGAGTTTCATATACATCAGTAGGAGGTTGCCATGGAGCTGAGGAACCGCCCTGAAAATCTTTACTAAAGGCAAAAAGGTCTTTAAAAAGATGTTCTAATTTATTCTGTTTTGCATCGGTTTGATATTTAATAATATGATAATCTATTGACATGTTCAGTTTTTATCAACCTCCCTACGTGAAATTGCTAAAACTAAAATTTACTATAGCAATTTATTCTTTCAAGTGCAAGGTGTTTAACGAATAGATTCTTAAAATTACGGAGGCATGTTGGAGGATTATAACGAAAAGACCCCGCGTATATACGGGGTCTTTTCTTTTTTTGTGAGAAAGTACGGTATCCAGACTTATTAATACATATCTCCATATCCGCCATATCCACCGCCCGGGGGCATGGGAGGCATCTTTTTCTTTTCTGGTATTTTTCCTACAATAGCATCTGTGGTAAGGAGTAAGGTTGATATGCTGGCAGCGTTTTGCAGCGCTGTTCTGACCACCTTTGTTGGATCAATAATGCCCTCAGCAACCATATCACAATACCGGTCTGCACTTGCATCGAAACCCTCATTTCCTTTTGCTGTTTCTACTTTTTGGACAACGATTGCGGCGTTTACGCCTGCATTTGCAGCAATTTGCCTTAGGGGTGCCCGTAACGCTCTTTGGGTAATATCAACACCTACAGCCTCATCACCGGTGAGTTTGAGTGAATTTAAGGCAGGAAGGGCCCTGAGAAGAGATACACCTCCTCCTGGAAGAATTCCCTCTTCGACTGCAGCACGGGTAGCATGAAGGGCATCTTCTACACGGGCTTTTTTTTCCTTCATTTCGCTTTCCGTTGTAGCGCCCACATTGATCTGAACAACTCCACCAGCCAACTTCGCTAACCTTTCCTGGAGTTTCTCACGGTCATAGTCTGATGTCGTTATCGAAATCTCCTTTTTGATTTGCTCAATACGGGCTTTTATCTTTTTGCCATCGCCCAATCCCTCGATAATAGTCGTATTTTCCTTATCAATTTCAATTTTCCTTGCACGACCAAGATCTTTAAGCTGGATAGATTCCAGATTAATACCAAGGTCTTCAAAAACTGCCTGACCGCCCGTAAGAACAGCAATATCATCCAGCATAGCCTTGCGCTTATCTCCAAATCCAGGGGCCTTTACGGCTGCACATTTTAAAGCGCCTCGGAGTTTATTTACCACCAGAAGCGCCAACGCCTCACCTTCTATTTCTTCTGCAATGATTAAAAGAGGTTTTCCTGCCTGTGAGATCTTTTCCAATATTGGAACCAGTACCTTGGCGGTAGCAATCTTTTTCTCATGGATTAAGATAAAGGGATCTTCCAGCACACATCGCATAGTGTTTGGATCCGTGATGAAATAAGGTGACAGATACCCTTTATCAAATTGCATACCCTCAATCCAGTTTGCCTCAGTTTGCAAACTCTTACCTTCTTCTACCGTTATGACTCCATCCTTTCCAACCTTTTCCATGGCATCTGCAATGATCTTCCCAATTTCAGCATCATAATTAGAGGCAACGGTAGCCACTTGTTCAATTTCTTTCCGGCCTTTAACAGGAATACTCATTTCCTTTAGTTTTTGTACTACGAGTTCGACAGCCTTGTCAATACCACGTTTCAGCGCCATGGCATTTGCGCCGGCTGTTACATTCTTCAACCCTTCAACGAATATAGCCTCGGCAAGTACCGTTGCCGTAGTTGTACCGTCACCCGCAACATCACTCGTTTTTGATGCAACCGATTTTACCATTTGTGCGCCAATATTCTGCATATGGTCTTCAAGCTCAATTTCTTTTGCAACGGTAACCCCGTCTTTTGTGATTGTTGGTGAGCCAAAGCTCTTCTGAATAACTACATTACGTCCCCGTGGTCCAAGGGTAACCTTTACTGCATCTGCCAGTTGCTTTACACCAGACTTAACGGTTTCCAGTGCATCGTGGTCAAATATAATCTTTTTTGCCGACATATCTTTAGTATCCTCCAAAATTTTTCAATACCTCTAACGAGAACCTATTATTGTATAAATATTGTTGAATTAGCAAACTAAATGCCGATAGAGTAATGTTATAATTTGTGTTTTGTATTATCTTTACTTATGTATAGAGCTAAGTTGTTATGTATCAAAATGCAATTAAATGTACCTATACGGTAATGAAAAAATATTGAAAGATTCCTTAATCGTTATAAACGTGTCATTTTGGCAGGGTTTTTGTTTAAATAATTATTGATAATGTGTCAATATGACAGTACCGTTACACCTTGAGCTATTGAGATAGTGTAGTTGATAATAAGGTTAATTCTGATAAAATATCAACAGTATGGCCGGCAAGAAATTTGGAGAAAGATGGTAAAATTATGAACATTACGAGGAATGGTGAGGTGTGTAGGTTATGGGAGAATTAAACGCATTTGGCAAAATTTTAATATTCTTTGGAATTATTATGATCATTGTGGGTGGATTCTTTCTGTTTGGTCACAAGATTCCTTTTATTGGAAGGCTTCCCGGGGATATTGCTATTCAAAAGAAAAATGTTAGTTTTTACTTTCCTGTTACAACCAGTATTATTATTAGCATAATCCTCTCTTTTATCATGTGGTTGTTAAGCAAAAGGTAAACAGATACACTAACCCAATAGTTTTTTACTCCAGGAAAGAATTTACCGCTAAAACTTATCCTGTAAATAAGTCTATTAGGGTTATACCCATTATGCCTATACTGATAATACCATTGATAGTGAAAAAGGCGGTGTTAATCTTAGAGAGATTTTTTGGCCGTACAAGTGAATGTTCATATAAGAGTAAAGCAGCTACACTGTATATGCCAATGGTATACATAATTCCCAAATCTGTATAATAGGGCAGTATGAGCAAAACGATCACCATGAGGAGATGTAATGTGCCGGAGAGTATTAATGCCCTTTTGAGTCCAAGTTTTTTGGGAATGGAATACAGGTTTAATTTTATATCATGTTCCAGATCTTGACATGCATAAATGATATCAAATCCTGCTGTCCATAAGACTACGGCAAGCGCCAGCAAAAAGGGCGTGACGGCCAGCGTCCCCTGTACCCCAATCCATGCGCCGATAGGTGAAAGCGCCAATGCAAAACCGAGTACAAAGTGAGATAAATGAGTAAACCGCTTTGTATATGAGTATCCCAAGATTACCATAATAGCTAACGGAGACATATAAAAAGCTAAAGAATTGAGTAACCATGCAAAAGTAATAAAAAGTACCATGCAGAGAACGGTAAATGTCCATACATTTTTTCGGCCGATTTTGTTTTGTAACGTGACGCGATAAGCTGTACGTGGATTATGGACGTCATACTTGGTATCGATTAACCGGTTGAAAGACATAGCGGCGCTCCGCGCTGTTATGAGTGCTGCTAAGATTAACAAGAATTGCTTACTATCGGGCATACCTCCCGCGGCAAGAAATGCGCTCATTACCGCGAAAGGTAATGAGAATATAGTATGCGAGAATTTAATTAAGTCGAATAGAGAACGTGTCTTTTTTACTGCCTGTGAAATACCCATGTTTAGTATTATATGCATTATTTGCAAAAATCGGACATAATCTTAATTATCTGAAATTTTTAGAAATTATAGTACGATAAAGTTTATTAATCAAGGATGTACTTATATAATGATATGAGTTCCTGCCATAGTGACAGCGATAAATAGATATAATGGCGGGAAGTGCCAAAATGGCAATAATAAAAATATTGATAAACAAAATAAAAACTTATAAAATAATTCCGAATTAAGGTTTTTATTATGATTATAAATGATTGCTTTATAAAGCACTGTGATAGTTTTCATGATAATAATTTCTATTGGTAATTATGATAGTAATTCATTAAATACCTATTGCAAAAATGATAATATTTTATGGGTATGTAATTTGCGTAAATTCTCTTAATATATTTTTTAAAAGTTAGTATAAGGATTCAAATATGATGGCAGTATTAGACCCACGTGCGGGACAATATTCACTTCTTATAACAGATGATGATGAATCATGCCGTGATAGTTTAAAAGACATATTCGAGCCTAAGGGTTATATTACCTATCTTGCTAGCTGTGGACGTGAAGCGGTAAAGATAGCCAGGACCGTAGATGTCGATTTATTAATTTTGGATGTACATCTTCCAGATTATAGTGGTCTTGAGACATTTAAGATTATAAAAAAAGAAATTAGATTTGGTATTCCTTGTATCTTTATATCAGGGGAAATAACAAAAGAGCTTCAAATAGACCTTATTAGCGCAAACGCCTATACCCTGATATCAAAGCCGATTAATGTTAATATTTTGAAAGATTCTGTAGAGCAAGTTATTGCCAAATATTATTGGAAATAGTCCATCTGTTGTGTATCAGCGAGAAATTGTAAGGTTAAAGCATCGATAAGATTTTTAAGGTGTTAGCTAAAGAAAGGAGTATTTTTATTTATGAATGTAAAACCATTAGGTGAAAAATTACTCATAAAGAGAGTCGAGGCTGAAGGGAAGACTGCGGGTGGCATCGTGTTGCCTGATACGGCTAAGGAGAAACCCAGAGAAGGTAAAGTTATTGCGTTAGGAGATGGAAAATTGCTGAAGAATGGTGAGCGGGTAAAATTTCAGGTCAAAGCAGGCGATAGGGTACTGTTTAGCTCTTACGGTGGTACTGAAGTGAAGATCGATGGTGAAGAATATCTGTTAATGTCCGAGGATGATATTCTCGCTATAATTAGTTAATATTTTAGGAGGTAGCGATGGCTGCGAAAAAGATTATCTATGGGTACGATGCCAGCGAGGCCGTAAAGAAGGGTATTCAGAAGTTGGCTCGCGCTGTTAAGGTCACGTTGGGGCCGAAAGGCCGGAACGTTGTCATTGAAAAGAGTTTCGGGTCACCAGTGGTGATTAACGATGGTGTTACTGTTGCAAAAGAGATCGAGCTTGAAGACCCCTATGAAGATATGGGCGCAAGGATGGTTAGAGAGGCTGCTTCAAAAACGAATGATATGGTAGGTGATGGAACTTCTACGGCAACACTTTTGGCTGAGGCTATATTTGAGGAAGGTATTAAGAACATTACAGCCGGAGCAAATCCTGTTGATATTAAACACGGTATTGAGAAAGCTGTTGGCGCATTGACAAAAGAACTTACCAGGATAAGTATTAAAATATCGGGGAAAAAGGAGATTGCTCAAATTGCTACCATTGCTGCAAATAACGATGAGGAGATTGGCAATGAAATCGCAGATGCAATGGAAAAAGTTGGCAAAGATGGCGTTATTACGGTAGAGGAAGGAAAAAGCTTTAAGACTACCGTTGAACTTGTTGAGGGTATGCAGTTCGACAGGGGCTATTTATCTCCTTACTTCGTGACCTCTCCCGATACTATGGAAGCCATATTCGAGAATCCTTATATTTTGATCCATGAAAAGAAGTTATCTGCTATAAAGGATTTAGTCCCTTTATTAGAGAAGATCGCTAAGTCAGGCAGAGCATTAGTTATTCTTGCTGAAGATGTAGAAGGTGAGGCGCTTAGTACGCTGGTTATTAATAAACTTCGAGGTACCTTGCAATGTGTTGCTGTTAAGGCGCCTGGTTTTGGCGATAGACGGAAAGCAATGTTAGATGATATTGCTATTCTTACGAATGGTAAAGCCTTGTTTGAGGATTTGGGAATACAGCTTTCCAGCATGCAACTTACTGATTTGGGTAGGGCAAAGAAGATTATTATCGATAAAGATAAGACTACTATTATTAGTGGCGCTGGTGATTCAAAAGAAATCCAGGGAAGAATCTCACAAATCAAAGCAGAGATAAAAACAACCACTTCTGATTACGACCGGGAGAAATTGCAGGAACGGCTTGCAAAGCTCTCGGGTGGAATCGCACAAATTAATGTTGGCGCTGCTACAGAAGTAGAAATGAAGGAGAAAAAGGCACGTATTGAGGATGCGGTAAATGCTACAAGGGCTGCTGTAGAAGAAGGTATTCTGCCTGGAGGTGGAGTTGCTCTTATAAGGGCATCAAAGGTTTTGGATACCGTGCCTGCTAAAGGGGATGAGAAGATTGGAATAAATATTGTAAGGGTAGCTATTGAAAGACCTATCCAACAGATTGCTGAAAATGCCGGTCTTGAAGGCGCTGTTATATTACAAAAGGTAAAAGAGGGTACAGGCAATTTTGGTTATGATGCTTTTCGTGAACAATTTACGGACATGGTCGAGTCGGGTATTGTTGATGCTGCAAAGGTTGTAAAAGTAGCATTACAAAATGGCGCTAGCATTGCTGCATTACTTCTTACGACCAATGCCGTTATTGGAGAAGTTCCTGAAGAGAAAGGAGCAGAAGGCGCTACTCCGCATATGCACAAACATTAATGAAAATTATCTACAGTATTGCATCTTTCAAAAAAGGCGTTGACTTTTAAATCAACGCCTTTTTTTATTAAAGATTGATTTTTATGCTTTTATTATTAAAATACTTAGCAACTATTACTCTGGAGAGACCATATTTTTTCATTTTTTCGAAATCTATTTTATTTTGAATGTATTTGGTGAATTATGCCATTAACCAATCGTCGCAATCAGTATCAGTCTCCATTCTCTGAACGATATGCGAGTACAGAGATGTGCTATATTTTCTCTGACCAATATAAATTTAGTACCTGGAGAAAACTTTGGATTGCCCTTGCAGAGGCGCAACAAGAACTTGGGTTACCATCTATTACTTCTGATCAGATTAATGAAATGCGGCGCTTTCAGGATACGATTAATTTTGATGTTGCAAGAGAGTATGAGAAGAAGCTCAGGCATGATGTTATGTCGCATATTTATGCCTATGGTGAGCAATGTCCAAAGGCAAGAGCAATTATTCATCTTGGTGCAACGAGTGCTTATGTACAAGATAATACTGATCTCATCCAAATGAAAGCAGGGCTGTATATTATCCTTGCAAAGCTGATAAATACGATAAAAATTCTTTCACATCAAGCGATGAAATATAAAACTCTTGCAACCTTAAGCTTTACTCATTTCCAGCCAGCCCAGCCGACAACATTAGGAAAACGTATTTGCTTGTGGATACAGGACTATGTTTTAGATGTTGAGGAGCTTGAAATGAGAATCAGTCATTTACGGTTCCACGGCGTAAAGGGTACAACGGGCACACAAGCCAGCTTTATGTCACTTTTCCATAACGATACAGAAAAGGTCAAAAGACTCGATGAGCTTGTTACAAGAAAAATGGGATTTGAGAGTTCTTATCCGGTGACAGGGCAAACCTATCCGCGTAAGGTTGATAGCCAAATTATGTTTTGCCTTGCTGGTATAGCAGAATCAGCCCACAAATTTTCTAATGATATGCGATTACTTCAGCATCTGAAAGAGGTGGAAGAGCCGTTTGAGGAAGAACAGATTGGTTCATCAGCCATGGCTTATAAAAGAAACCCTATGCGCTGTGAGCGCATAGCTGCTCTTGCGCGTTACGTATTGTGTAATTGTCTGAATCCGGCATTTACTGCAGCATCACAATGGTTTGAAAGGACATTGGATGATTCTGCCAATAAGAGAATTTCAGTTCCGGAGGCGTTTCTTGCTATAGATGGCATATTAAATATTGTACTCAATGTTGCTTCCGGATTTAACGTTTATTCCTCTGCTATTCATCGGCATCTTGTTGATGAGATACCTTTTATGATAACAGAGAATATCCTTATGGAGGCAGTAAATGCAGGAGGTGACCGTCAGGCGGTTCATGAAAGTATCCGCAAACATGCAATGGAGGCAGCCTCAAGGATGAAGGAAGAGGGAAATACAAATGATCTTTTGGTGCGAATTTTACAAGATCCGCTATTTTCACGAATTAGACCAAAGATAAAGGAGATTTCTGATCCAATTAAATTGGTTGGCAGGGCGCCGCAGCAGACAGAAGAATTTATAACTCAGGTTATAGATCCTCTCTTACATCGGCATAATCATCTTATTGATAAAAAATTAATACCAGCATTGTATGTGTAATGTGCGGATGCGGGTAATGTAACTTTGTTATTCTTTATTTTATGGTAAGGAAAGAATCATTAAGCAAGCTCTCTTTTATATTAATTACCGATAGGAATTTTTGTAAGCAATCGTTTCTTACTACGATAAAACTGGCGCTTAAAGGCGGTATTAAAACTATACAATTGAGAGAAAAGGGGCTTACGACATATGAACTTTATTCTTTAGCATCTGAATTACGAACGACAACCTCGGATTTCAAAGCAAATTTAATTATCAATGACAGGGTCGATATTGCCCTTGCAGTGGAAGCCGATGGTGTACATTTAGGATGGCAATCCTTGCCCTATAATATAGTAAGGAAATTGTTTGGTTTTGAAAAATTGATAGGTGTATCGACCCATACTATTCAAGAGGCACTGCAGGCTCAAGAGAATAAAGCAGATTATATTACCTTTGGGCCTGTCTTTACCACACCTTCAAAGGCGGGGCTTTTAGATGCTGTCGGACCCGATGAAATTCAAAAACTGAAAAATAAGGTACATATACCTGTTGTTGCTCTGGGCGGAATTCATGAAGGGAATGTAGAAGCTGTTTTGGATAAAGGGGCAGATGGGATTGCTGTTATTTCAAGTATTATGCATGCCGATAATCCAGAAAATGCAGCCAGATCTTTATCTCATAAAATCGGGATATATAAGAAATAATTTTGTTTTTCTTAAAGCGGCAGGGTTTTAAACAAAAATGATTAAATAGGGGATGCCTATGCAATTGTTAGAAAAATTACATTTTAATGAGAAGGGACTTATTCCATCGGTGATTGTAGATATTATGGACGGAAAGGTACTTACGTTATGCTACATGAATAAAGAAGCGGTTACAAAAACGATTGAAACAAGTAAGGTGCACGTGTTTCGCCGTTCTCAAAATCGGCTTATGATTAAGGGAGAAAGTTCAGGTCATATTCAGGTTGTAAAAAGGGTATTTTTTGATTGCGAAGGGAACTCGCTTATTTTTATGGTAGAACAACAAGTAGCTGCATGCCACGCTGGTTATAAAACATGTTTTTATCGGGAATATTTTCCCAAAACAGATAGTATCCAGATTGTAGAAAATAAGATATTTGATCCTGATAAAGTCTATAATAAATAGGAGACTAAAATGATGATAACAGAATAAAATTCATTGAAAAAACGCTTGAAAACGATTATGTCAGATGTTATAGTTTAACTTTATTAAAATTTTGACTGTTTCATTAGAGTATCGATACTTTATTTTGCCTCACCTGTGGAGGAAAAGATATGTTTAAGCGTGGTAAATATGTAAAGTTTTTTCTTTTAATGGCCTTTATAGGAATGGCGGGTTGCGCTGAATTAAATGAACTGAGAGATTTAAACAGAAGACAGGCAATTACCATAAGAGACCAATCTGAAGAGATCGATAACCTTGAGAAACAGCTTTCTTCCGTTTCTGATAGGCTTAAATCAAGTGAAGCAGAAATGAGCAAACTTAGGCAGCTCGCAAAATCAATCGGAGGAGGTGTATCTGTCCGGGATACCGTAGAAGGGCCGGTAATACTTTTTCCGGAAAAGATACTTTTTGATTCAGGTATGGCCATAATAAAATCCAATGGAGAAAAGGCGTTGGGAAAGATGGCGGAGTTCCTTGATGAAAATCCTTCCATTTCTATCAGGATAGATGGTCATACAGATACCGACCCGATTATAAAAACAAAACATCTCTGGGATTCTAATCACCATTTATCATCGGCGCGAGCGCTTAGTGTATTCCATTTTTTAACGAAGACAGAGAATATCGCAGAAAAAAGGATTCATATTGCTGGGTTTGGTCCTAATCGTCCGATAGCGCCTAATACTACTTCCGCCGGAAAAAAAGAAAACAGGCGGGTAGAATTTTTGATATTAACGAGCGTTGCTTCCCTGCCTCCCAAAGACACTTCGCTATCTGAGGTAGAAGCAGAGAATCCTTATGAGGTTGAAGAAGAGTTGGAAGGAGCAGCTCCTCCTGTAACCGAAGAAAGTGAAGAATAGTAGTTTGTGGAAATATTTCTTTTGATAGTCTTTACCATTGCATTATCACAAGAAATGTTGGTTTAGAAATTGTATTAATATAAAAATTTATATGCGTCTAACCTGTTTCATCCACAATTCCCAAACCAAGTTGTAAAACAACACCCAAACGCTGCCCAAAGGACTTCATCGCTTCAAGGACACGAGAATTGAGATATAATTTATAAATATTGTTTATAGTATTTTATTAACTATTTATGGATCTATTATAGGTTTTGTTAATGTGAAGAGTGTAAAAAATCAACCTGAGATACAAGAAAAAGAAATAAGCGGTAATGTTGTGCAGATGAGTAGAAGTCGGGTTATCCAAAACAAAAAGGATGATTCCAGTAAAATTTGGGAATTCTTTTGTTCTGTCAAGCTTGCTGTAGTGATTATTTTGATTATGGTTGTGGCTTGCATCTTAGGAACGGTAATTTTACAAGAGAGAACATTGGATGAGTATACTGCAAGATATGGATATGGATTGGCGACTTTCTTTAGAGTAACTCAATTAAATAATGTGTTTTACTCCTATTGGTTTTCGTTTCTTTTGATATTACTGTGTGCTAATCTCATTTGTTGCACTATCAAACGATGGAGAAATACATTTTTACAAACGGGTTTTATTCTTACCCATCTAAGTCTTGTCTTAATATTGATAGGTGGTGTTGTAAAATTTCAACTAGGTGTAAAAGGTGGTGTGAATGTCTATGAGGGAAAAACGGTAAACTATTTTCTTACACAAATGATTAATCGGCAAGGAAAAATGGATTATATTAAAAAGGATTTACCATTTTCTATTGCCCTGGATGACTTTATCTTAGAGAAAAATGAGCCGAAATACCAGCTTGTATCGTATGTGAAGGATAAAGATCGTCAGAAAGTGTTAGAGGTAAAATCCGGGAAAAGGCAGCGGGTTCCCGGATCAGACTATAAAGTGACTATTAAGGATTATATTCCGGATGCAGAATTAAAACAAGAGCCGGTAAACACATCCGACAAACCAGAAAACCCTGCTGTCTTTGTAAGGCTATTTGGCTCCGAGGATCTTGCTGCTGAGGGGTGGTTATTGGCGAATGCCCGAAACTCTTATGATGATAAGAAGCAAAATTTACGTGTAGAATATATCTGGATGCCATCTCAGGAGGAACTGGATAAGGCTGTTAGTTCTGTTGGATCTTCTCAGGCGAAGTTGTCTGTCACCATATCGGGCCAATCTCAGGATTATCCTTTAGAGTTAAATAAAGTTTTTAAAATTGAAGGAACCAATTATTCCGCAAAGATGTTACAGTATGTATTTAACTATGGGGATAGACGTCCGATAGGCGAGCAGCCAATGGACAATCCTGCTGTTCAGGTAGAAGTCAATGGTCCAGAAGGGACTGAAACCCGTTGGGTGTTTGAAAAATTTCCTGATTGGGATAAAATGCATCCTTCAAAATATAAGAATTTAAAATTAACCTGTAGTGGGATTGAAAGTACCCATATGGCAAAAAATACCGTAAGGATTTTGCATTCGCCAGAAGGAAAGCAGGTAATGCTTTATATAAAGGATAAACGCATTGTTGAAACCATACCTTGGGAACTGGGAAAAAAGTATACGATTCCTGGTGTAGGTAGCCAAATCATGGTATCTGATTATTTTCCGGCATTTGACTTCAAACAAGAAGTTGTAAAAAAATCAGATGAGATAGGGGTACCGGCTATTTTTGTTGAGGTTGAAGGGCCAAGTGGAAAAGCTGATGATTGGTTGTTCTCCAATAATCAGTATGCCACATGGTATACTGATAATAATCTTGCTCTCGTTTACGAATCAACCGGTGATTCGATCAAGCATTTTACCAGTAAGTTGCGAATTGTGGATAATGGTCAAACGGTTGCGGAGAAGACTATCAGGGTAAATGATCCTTTGAAATATAAAGGGTATGTTATTTATCAGTCAAGTTACGATCCGGAAGCCGGGAATTTTTCTGGTTTACAAATTGTTAAAGATCCCGGTATTCCTGTAGTGTACTCGGGTTTTGGGGCGCTGTGCTTTGGCGTTATATTTATATTTTACGTAAAGCCATTTCTACGGAAAAAAACAAAGAAAGAGATGGAGGAATAAGATGAGCTTAATTAATATTACTTTGATTGTATATGTAGTGGCGTCTATTGCTTATATAGCAAGAGAAATCTGGCGGTCTGCCGGTATAAGATGGGTGTCTCTTGGATTGTTTATTTTAGCATTTTGTTTGAATCTGGCAATGGTAGCAAAACGTTCAATAGAAGCTGGTCATCCGCCTTTTTCTAACCTGTATGAATCGTTAATCTTTTACGCATGTTGTACAGCCTTTGTATATATTATATTTGAATTTATCTATAACTTTAGAATCGTGGGAGCATTAGCGTCTGTTTTATCGATGTTGATCTTACTTTATGCAACGCTTCAGGATGATACTATAAGACCTATTATGCCGGCATTGAAAAGCAATTGGATGTTAGTGCATGTTGTTACCTATATGCTTGGGTACGCTGCTTTTGGTATCTCCTTTGTGACGAGTATTATATTTTTAGTAGTCAAGCCTTTTGCCAAAAAAACACAAGGGAGTTCTCGCGAGGAAGAAAAAGAAATATTACCTCGAAATTTTGATAAGTTAAGTTACAAAATCGTTGCCTTTGGATTTCCTTTTCTGACGCTTGGTATGGTTACTGGCGCTGTTTGGGCAAAAAAGGCATGGGGGGATTATTGGTCGTGGGATCCAAAAGAGACCTGGTCTTTAATTACGTGGCTTGCATACTTAGTATATTTACATACTCCTCTCGTTTTACCAAAGATGAATATTAATAAATCAAAGGCATCTGTTATGTTAGCATTTTGGTTGCTTATTTCTTTTGGAATAGTAAACTTTACCTTTGTTGGTTTGAACTATTTACCTTCTGCAGAAGACAGCGCTCACGTTTACGGGTCCAAATAGTCTCTTGAGATAAATACAGGTTCCAGGAATTATACTAGTTGTCTGTATTTTATCTGTATGCACAATAACATCTCAAGAGTATTATTGAGAGAGGATAAACATGCCGATGACAAGAGAACATGTTTCTATTCATGGTAAGGTTCAAGGTGTGTTTTTTCGCGCTTCTGCAAAAGATATGGCTTATCTTCTCGGTGTTAAGGGATGGATTAAGAATTGCTTTGATGGCAGCGTTGAGGCTGTTTTTGAAGGTGAAAAAGAAGCAGTCGATAGTGTTGTGAATTGGTGTAGAAAAGGACCTCCTGGCGCTTTAGTTACCAGTATAGATGTGGAAAAAGAAAAATATTTGGGTGAATTTAACGATTTCTCAATAGTTTACTCGCATGCTTGATATCACTCCAACAAATTCTGGTGTTATCCTGTCTATTCGGACTCAACCAAGATCAAGTAAAAATCGTATTATTGGTGAATACGGGGGACGTTTAAAGTTAGCTGTCACCGCTATAGCTGAAAAGGGTAAAGCAAATAAAGCTATAATTGAATTGTTAGCAGATACATTCCATGTTCGTGAATCTTCCATACATATTATTTCAGGCGAATCATCCCGAGACAAGAGATTAATGATTGAAGGATTAACCCCTGAAGACTTAAAATCTTTGTTAAATCATCAATCTTAAGGAAATCACCCATCTCAATGGATTATAAAAAAACACTGAATTTACCTACCACAAAATTTCCTATGAAGGCAAATCTCCTCGAAAAAGAGCCTGAAATTCAAAAGAAATGGGAAAAAGAACAGCTCTATAAAGAGGTACGCAAGGCACGTGCAGGCAAGGAGAAATATATACTGCACGACGGGCCTCCTTATCCTACGGGTGAATTACACATCGGTACCGGTTTAAATAAGATATTAAAGGACTTTATTGTCCGCTTTTATACCATGAGAGGTTATGATGCACCGTATGTTCCTGGTTGGGATTGTCACGGGCTGCCTATTGAACATCGTGTAATGCAAGAGGTTGGGGCAGAAATTAAAAACTTAACGAAACCAGAAATAAGAAAAAAATGTAAAAAATACGCGGAGAAATTTGTAAAACTCCAAAAGGAACAGTTTAAGGCCTTAGGAGTAATGGGAGACTGGGAACATCCATATTTAACATTCAATCCTCAATATGAGGCTGGCGTTATTGAAGTTTTTGAAAAACTGGTAAAAAGGGGGTGTATCTACAGAAGCCAAAAGCCTATCCACTGGTGTACCCGATGTCAAACAGCTCTTGCAGAAGCAGAACTTGAATATCGTAATGAGACAAGCCCCTCGATCTATGTAAACTTTAAAATTACTGATAATGGTGTGAATGATCTATTGAAAGGCATTGATAACGATGCTTTGTACGTTATGATATGGACGACAACACCGTGGACACTTCCCGCAAACCTTGCTGTTGCGCTTCATTCAGAATACGAATATGCTGCTATTCGCTATATGAATCCAAGAACACACAAGAAGGAAGTTTCTATCCTCGCTGATAAGAGGGTAGAATTTGTTATGTCTCTCTTAGGTATTCAGGGTTACGAATATCTTGGTAAGGTACACGGGGGGGTATTGGAGGGTATAAAATACCAGCATCCTTTTCTGAAGAGAGTGGGTTCTATTGTGTTAGCAAGTTATGTAACCTTATCGGATGGCACAGGATGTGTTCATATAGCGCCCGGACATGGTCAGGAGGATTATCTTACGGGTATTAAATATCAGCTCCCTCCACTAAGTCCCGTTAATGCGGTTGGTATATTTACCGATGAAGCGGGCGAATTTGCCGGACAAAATATTAAAGAGGGAAATACCTCTATAATAAAAAAACTAGAGGATGCAGGGATATTGTTTTACAAAACAGATTTTACTCATTCCTATCCTCACTGCTGGCGTTGTAAGGATCCAGTTATTTTTAGAGCAACAGAGCAATGGTTTGTAAATCTCGATCATAATAATTTGCGCCAGAGGATATTAGAAGAGATAAAGCAGGCTCAATGGATACCTTCCTGGGGTGAGAGCAGAATGGCAAAGATGATATCAGAGCGTCCAGATTGGTGTATCTCTCGACAGAGGTCATGGGGTGTGCCAATTCCTGCCTTTTATTGTATTGATTGTGGTCAGGAGTTGATAAATACCGATACAATACATTCTGTGAAAGATAAATTTGAGGCTGAAGGAGCTGATATATGGTTTTATAAAGATGTATCCTATTTTTTACCGCCAGGTACTAAATGCTCTCAATGCGCAGGAATTCGGTTTGAGAAGGAAATGGATATCTTTGACGTCTGGTTTGAATCAGGCTCAAGTCATCGCGCTGTTTTGCAGAAACGTAGTGACTTAGCATATCCAGCCGATCTATACCTCGAAGGGACAGATCAACATCGGGGGTGGTTTCAACTCTCATTACTTCCATCTGTTGGGGCATGGGATAAAGCTCCCTTCAAATCTGTGTTAACCCATGGGTTTGTTGTAGATGAAAAAGGCGAAAAGATGTCTAAGTCTCTCGGAAACTTTATATCAGTTGAAGATACTTTAAAGGAATTTGGTGCAGATATTCTCAGACTGTGGACTTCCTCTATGGATTACCAAAATGATATGAATGTGTCCCATAATTTAATTGTTAGATGCTCAGATGCCTACAGGCGCATTCGCAATACATTCAGGTATTTACTGAGTAATCTCTACGATTTTGATCCTAAGGTAAATACCACTTCCTACGAAGAATTATTAGAGATAGACCGCTGGGCGCTTCATAAAACACAAGAGTTGATTAAGGATGTTACATCAGCTTACGAGTCTTTCCAATTTCACCGGGTTTTTCACAATATCTACAATTTTTGTACTGTGGAAATGAGTGCTTTTTATTTGGATATCCTGAAGGATCGGTTATATACCTTCGCGCAAAATTCAAAAGAGCGACGTGCTGCACAGACGGTAATATACTATATCCTTCCGAATTTAGTAAAATTGTCTGCACCGATTATTGTCCATACGGCTGAGGAGGCATGGTCTGCTATCATCCATAAAGACGAAGACGTATGGAGTATTCATTTAGCAACATTTCCTAACTATACTCCTGAATGGATAGATAACTCTTTGCATGAGAAATGGGAAAAACTGATCAATATAAGAAGTGATGTGGCAAGGGAGCTTGAAAAGATGCGTTCCGCCAAGTTGATAGGCAACTCACTGGAAGCATCTGTCAATCTTTATCCGGAGAATGAAGAACTTTGGCGATTTCTCAAAAACTACGAGAATGAACTTCCTACAGTATTTATTGTATCTGAGGTAAAATTAGATAGGAATATTTCATCAAAAGCAGTGAAAGGGGAATTAACGAATGGTCTTTGGATAGAATGTAATGTGTCACAACATAAGAAGTGTGAAAGGTGTTGGAACTTTAGAGAAAGTGTGGGATTAAGCAAGGAGCATCCTACACTCTGTGGAAGGTGTATTACAGCACTTCAATAGTTAGTTAAAAGAATATTTATCGGAGTTGTTATACGTTCATTCTGTTGCCGAATTGGATCTGAAGTATTTTTGTTATCATATTTTCAACTAATAAAGCAATGTTGGCATTGTAATCAAGATATTCAAGCGATGCCTTAATTACCTTAACAATGCTGAATAATGCATCTTCCGATAAGGAGATGCTTTTGCATAGTAAATCATCTCTCCTTTCGATATAGTAAATAGGTAATTCGGAATTATCTAATTTACAAACAAGTAAATCACGATAATAGAGAAGAAATAAGAGAATAAGCTCTTTTATGTACGATCGCTTCTCTTCTAATGTATCTAAATCCTGAATATGCCATTCGTTGAATAGTTCTTTTGAAAAGGCCAGATTATCATCAATTTCTAATCTCAAAACCTTGTCAATAAACCAGTTTCTCTTCTCAATGGCATTCGTATGAGAGAGTAACATGGCTCTCTCTATGCTACCATTGGATAAGTAAGCTAATCGTTCTGCCTGCCTGCTATCTAATTGAAAACTATTTATAAGGATTTCTTTTACAGCAATTACTGATAAAGGAGAGAATCTCATTATCTGGCATCTTGAACGAATTGTTTCTTTAACAGATTCTAAAGATGTTACGATTAACATAATAATAGCATACGATGGAGGTTCCTCTAAGGTTTTTAATAAACAATTAGATGCCTCTTCATTCATCTTATCGGCTGATTGGATAATTACTATTTTATATTTCGATTCTAAAGGTTTAACGTTCAAGATATCCTGAAGATGTTTTAACTGTTCTATTTTAATTACCCTACTGTTTTTTTCAGGAAGTATCAGAAATAAATCTGAAAAATTATCCTTAGAGATTCTTTGGCAGTAACTGCAGGTATCACATGCATCGCCACGTGAATTTTGGCAAAAAATCGCCTTCGCCAATTCTTTAGAGAATAGTGTTTTACCAATACCTTCCTGACCTACAAAAATATAAGCGTGTGCAAGGCGGTTCTTTATGATAGCATTTTGAAATAACTCTATAATACGGTTTTGACAAGATATGGTTTTAAAGGACATGAGCAAATTTGTTTGAAGGCAAAAGTCTTATAAATTGATAAGTGAAATAAGAGATGGTATATAGCTATTTAGTAGAAAACTAATCTTCTTCCTCTTCATAATCATAATCTTCATCCTCCTCTTCGTTATCTTCATCTTCATCATCTTCTTCTTCTTCTTCTTCTTCTTCTTCTTCTTCTTCTTCTTCCTCCTCCTCCTCTTCTTCCTCTTCCTCCTCTGTTTCAAGTATAGCCATAATATCGCCTACTTTTACGACATCCCCTTCCTGAGAAAGTATTTCAACCAGTCTTCCGGATACTGGAGCTGTAACATTGAAAGTTGTTTTTTCTGTAATCATTTCAACGAGGTCTTCGCCCTCTTCAACTTCCTCGTCCTCTTCTACATACCAAAAAGAAACAGTTGCTTCATCTCCGTTATCTCCTTCCACTTCGGGTAATTCTACTTCAACTCTCATAATCAGTTCTCCTTAATTATCAAAGCAATATTTCTGTAAAACATACCTAAATTTTCTTAAAGGATTTTTATAGATTATAGATTAAGGAAATGAATTATACTTAACGATAATTTGGTTGTCAAGCATCAACGCAATAAATAAAATAACAAAAAAGAGGCTGTTATTCACAAATTTTAATTTCTTAACTCTTTTGATAATATGGATATAAAATCGCTTGACTTGATTAAAATTATAGTTTAAAATTTGATCCTTAATGAATGTTGCATAATTATATCTTATGTTTTTGGAAGTAAATCATAGTAAGATATTTTTAATAAATTGAATCTTGAGGTTAACATTATTATAGTTTTGTTAATGTTTACGATTTATTATACGCATTTAGTGTTAAATTAAGTAAAAAATAAGAAATTTGACCTAAGAAAATGTTACTCAGATATTAAATATTAGTTAAAAAGTTGTAGAAATGAATAAAAAAATGGCGTATCAACGATTAGTATATCACCTTAGTTGGGAAACGTTATTTTTTAGTTTTTAAATGTGCTGTTTTAGGCTGATGATCGTTATATAAGACGGCCCTTATGGATCTGAAAGAAAAACTGCTTAATATATGCGATTTGGGTAGTTCAATTAATCCAAGAAATAAAGTGAACAGTTGGTATAGCTATAAATACATTATCTTGTTTCACTTATGTTGCTATATCATTTATAATTGTAATAGTGTGTTCCAATATAACACTCACTTTTTAAAAAGCATTTGCTGAAGATCCGATTATTCGTTTCTATTCCGTTCAAATCAATCATTTCACTTAGGTTACATTTCTTCCAAAAGTTTCATCTAATTTCATTTTCTCATTCTTTATTTTTAATTATTGTGTGTCACTACGAGTGTTTTTCTACTATTATTTCTGGAGGATGAGCCTGTAATCGGCTCATAAATAAGATGCAAATATTCCAATTACTGGTGTACCTCCTTCTTCCCGTATGTATTATTGCTGGATACTTTATCTGTATTATTGTATCCAAAAAGAAGCAATCAGCCAGTGAAAAGAGAATAAAAGAGCTTATTCTTGAATCGCAGCGGGAAGCTGAAAAGATCAGGAAGGAAGCCGAATTGGCAGTAAAAGCCGAGCTATATCAACGCAGAGAGGCTTTTGAAAAAGAAACGCAAGAGACTAAGATGGAGTTAAGGCAACAAGAAAAAAGGCTAAGTAAAAGAGAAGATAATCTGGAACGCAAAATGGAATTATTAACAAAGAAAGAGCGGTATATTGATACACTTTCTGCCAATTTTGCTCTGAAAGAGAAAAAGTTAGATGAAAAAAGGTTAGAACTTGAAAATGCTATAGAAGAAGAGAATAAAGCACTTCTTAAAATCTCTAATTTATCCAAAGATGATGCTGAAAAACTCCTCCTAAGCCGGTTAGAAAAAGAGCTCGATGTCAAATGTTCTGAATTAATTTCAAAAAAAATATCAGAAACAAAAGAAAATGCGGAACAAACCGCCATATCACTAATTAGTACTGCAATTCAACGTTGTGCTGCAACTCACACAGCTGAAAATATTGTAAGTGCAATTGAACTCCCGAATAATGAGATGAAAGGACGTATTATTGGACGAGAGGGAAGGAATATCCGTGCCTTTGAGAAGGCGACAGGGATTGATGTTATTGTAGATGATACTCCAGGCGTTATTGTGCTCTCCGGGTTCGATAGTGTTCGCCGGGAAATAGCAAGGCAATCGATGGAAAAATTGATTCTGGATGGAAGAATTCATCCGGCACATATTGAAGAAGTTGTTAAGGAAACAGAAAAAGAAATCGAACAAATTATTCAGGAGACTGGAAAACAAACTTGCTTTGAGTTAGGCATTCATAATGTTAACCCAGAATTGATAAAACTCCTTGGCAGGCTTAAATACAGGACTAGCTATGGGCAAAATCAGTTACAGCATTCAATTGAGGTTAGTAACCTTATGGGTATTATTGCAGGTGAATTAAAATTAGATGTCTCACTAGCAAAAAGATGTGGTCTTTTCCATGATATTGGTAAGGCTATCGGGCCTGAAATGGAAGGTACCCATGCAGTTGCAGGTGCAGACCTGGCGAAACGCTATGATGAGAGGCCCGAAGTTGTTAATGCAATTGCCGGACATCACGAGGAAGCACAAATTGAATCTGTGTATACGGTATTGGTGAGCGCAGCAGATGCTATTTCAGCGGGAAGGCCAGGTGCAAGGAGAGAAACCCTTGAAAAATACATTAAACGGCTCGAAAAACTTGAGAATATTGCAACTTCTTTTGGCGGTGTCGAGGGCGCTTATGCCATTCAAGCAGGAAGAGAAATACGGGTAATGGTGTGTCCTGAAAAGGTAAATGATAAAGTTGCTGCTAAGATGTGTTACGATATTGCCAAAGAAATTGAAGAACAATTGGAATATCCGGGAGAAGTTATCGTTACCGTTATTCGAGAGACACGATTTATTGAGCATGCGAAGTAGTTCTACTCTATGCATACAGATTTTGATGTAATTGTTGTTGGTGCAGGACATGCAGGTTGTGAAGCGGCCCTCGCATCTGCGCGCATGGGTATGAGTACCGCATTGTTTACGATAAATCTCGATACGATTGCACAAATGTCGTGTAACCCTGCTATCGGTGGACTTGCAAAAGGCCAGTTGGTCCGGGAGATCGATGCTCTTGGCGGAGAGATGGCTAAGATTATTGATGAGACAGGTATCCAATTTCGTATGCTCAATACGAAGAAAGGTCCTGCCGTCCATTCTCCACGCGCCCAAGCCGATAAGAGAGACTACCAAGTATTAATGAAAAAAAGATTGGAGAACCAAAACAATCTTTTTTTGAGACAAGAGATTGTTGATGATCTTATTGTTGATAATAAAAAAGTAAAAGGACTTATCGGTCAAAGCGGCATAAAGTATAGCGCAAAAGCAGTTATCCTTACCACCGGTACGTTTTTAAAAGGTCTTATCCATATCGGCGGATTTTCTACCTCTGGTGGAAGGAATGGAGAATTATCGTCTGAAAAATTATCGGATTCCCTACGGAAGATAGGCTTTGAAGTCGGGCGCCTCAAGACGGGCACCTCTCCGCGTCTCAATGGTCGTACTATTGATTATAAGATACTCGCACCACAGGATGGAGATGAAAATCCTCAGCCTTTTTCATTCTCAACGGAAAAGCTTGTTCGTCCTCAAGTCCCTTGTTATCTTACCTATACAAATTCTCACACACATGAGATTGTTCTGTCGAATCTGAATCGTGCGCCACTCTATACAGGGCAGATTCAATCTATGGGGCCGAGATACTGTCCGTCCTTAGAAGATAAAGTCGTTCGTTTCTCAGGAAAAGAGCAGCATCAGGTATTTCTGGAGCCAGAAGGACTGAATACATTTGAGATTTATTGTAATGGGATATCTACCAGCATGCCTCATGATGTTCAAGAAGCAATCGTTCATTCTATCGCTGGTTTGGAATCTGCTGAGATCGTACGGTATGGCTATGCCATTGAATATGATTTTGTGCCGCCTGTTCAACTCCGGCCATCTTTGGAGACCAAGCTTATAGAAAACCTTTTCCATGCCGGTCAGATTAATGGAACTTCTGGTTATGAGGAAGCTGCTGCCCAGGGAATTATGGCAGGTATCAATGCCGTACTCAAGATACAAGGGAAGGAGCCTTTTATCTTGAGCCGTTCTGAAGCATATATTGGTGTGCTGATCGATGATCTGGTTACAAAAGGCACCCAGGAACCTTATCGAATGTTTACCTCTCGTGCTGAATATCGGCTTCTTCTGCGACAGGACAATGCCGATAGAAGGCTAATGAAATACGGGCATCAATACGGGCTTATTTCTGAGAAACAGTGGCATGCATTACAGGAAAAAGAACGAGCCATTACAGAGATGGTAACATATATGGATAAAAAAATGGTAGGACCGGATACTTTAGCAAAGATATTGAGTCGTCCAGGCCAGTTTCTTGAGGATATACTTATACTAGATACATCGCTGAATGAAACACAAATTTCAAAGGAAGTAAAAGAACAAATAGAAATTGAGGTAAAGTACAAAGGGTATATAGAACGTCAGCAAATCCAAATAGAAAAGTTTAAGAGAATGGAAGACTATAAGATTCCCTCTTGTCTTGATTATCATAACATTTCTGAACTAAGAAAAGAAGCACGTCAAAAACTATCCCAAATTAGACCTATTTCTCTAGGGCAAGCCTTTCGTATTTCGGGTGTCTCCCCCGCTGATATTTCCATTCTCATGATTTATCTTACAGGAAAAATAAAAAAATAATTCTGTAAGGTTCTTATGGTATCTCTGTATAGAGATATTAATTGACATAGATAAATGAGGGTGTTATTATGCTTTCCATTTATCAGAGAAAATAGCATTATTTTAGCCATATATAGATAACTTAGCGAGAAATACTCCAGTAATTATTCTTTTGTTACTTAATATCAACTTGATGTACAAGAATTTTTACTTTATGTAAGCGGGTTCAGGGTGGCACGGACAAACTCTGTTTGTCCGTGCTTGTTTCAATATCAGAGTAGAGAGGGAATATCATACACTGACAAACAAAGTTTGTCAGTGCCACCCCGGCTAAATAGTACCTTGATGTGTAAGCTATTGCATACCATAGTTCTATTGAATTTATTCATAGCTGTTTTCAGGCCTTTCTGAATATTTACAGAGAGAGCGATGATAAGGAGACGTATTTTTCTACGAATTACATGAAACTTGATACAAAACATACCATAGATTATCCCAAAGATACCGATAATTATGTATATGCTATAGTGGAGATGGTACGGGGACCCTTTATAATCCTTGATGGAAAACTGCAAGTGACGATGGCAAATCAATCTTTCCACCGGATGTTCAATACCACAAAAGAGGAAACCGAGAACAAGCATATATATGAGCTTGGAAATGGCCAGTGGAATATACCGCGTTTGCGGATGCTGCTTGAAGAACTACTCCTTAAGAATATGCAGTTTCGAGACTTCACGATAGAGCATAATTTCCCAAATATTGGATATAAAATGATGTTGTTCAATGCTTGCAAAATTTACAAAAAGGATAAACAAGTGGAAATGGTTTTGCTAACTATTGAGGATATTACCAGGATAAAGCGTGCAGAAGAACAACTTTGCAAGTTATCTCAAGTCGTAGAACTAAGTCCAAATTCGATTGCAATCACTGATACAAGAGGTACGATCGAATATATTAATCCAAAATTCACCCAAATAACAGGCTATACATCTGAAGAAATCGTCGGTCAAAACTCTGTATCTTAAAATCAGGTGGGATAACACACGAAGAATACAAATGTTTATGGGATACGGTGACTTCTGGTTGTGTATGGCAGGGGGAATTTCACAACATGAAAAAGGATGGTGACTCTTATTGGACAGATGTATGCATTTCACCTATCAGGAATTCTGAAAAGGATATTATCAATTTTCTTGTAATTATGGAAGAAATTACAGAACGCAAACATTGTGAGACACACCTTATGTATCTCGCTGATAAAGACCCACTTACCAATTTATTTAATCGTCGCCGCTTCCATAAGGAATTAGAGCGTTGGGTTGCACATGCCCAGAGGTACGGTACTAATGGGGCATTGTTCTTTCTCGACCTGGATAACTTCAAGCACATCAATGATACCTTCGGCCATCAAGTAGGGGATGAATTGCTGATAAAGTTTGCCAATTTACTGAGAGAACAGATGCGTGAGACCGATATACTTGCCAGGCTGGGCGGTGATGAGTTCGCTATTATCATACCGTATGCAGATGAAGGTAAAGCAAGGTCAGTCTCAAGAAAGATTATGGGATTGATGAGAGACAATATTCTTATAAATGAGATACAACCCCTTGGTATTTCTGTTAGCATTGGTATCGTTCTGTTTCCTGAACATGGGAATGAAGTGGAAACATTACTTACCTATGCTGATTTAGCTATGTACAGTGCAAAGGAGGAAGGACGTAACCGTGCTTGTATTTTTTCGCCTGCACATAAAATACAATTCGAGACGCGCCTCATTTGGGAAAGACGTATTCGGGATGCCATAAAGAATAATCAATTTGTATTACATCTACAGCCCATACTGAGTGTAAGGCATAGCATGATCAGTGGTTATGAGGCATTGCTTCGTATGGTGGATGAAAAAGGAGAACTTGTTACTCCTATTAATTTTCTTACTATTGCAGAGCGCTTTGGTCTAATCCGTGAAATTGACCGATGGGTAATACGCAACGGCATCCATCTCATTACAGAATATCAATTTGCTAAGAGAGGGTTACTTATTAATTTCAATCTCTCCAGCAAGTCATTTAGTGATTCAGAATTAGTGTTCCTGATCAAGCAGGAACTAGCGAAAACAAATATTAATCCAAGATGCCTTGTGTTTGAAATTACAGAAACTGCTATTATTGAAAATATGGTAAAGGCACAGTATTTTATTAAATCACTGAAAGCCATAGGTTGCCGATTTGCCCTTGATGATTTTGGTACAGGATTTTCTTCATTCAGTCACCTCAAACATTTTCCTATCGACTATTTGAAAATTGATAGTAGTTTTATCTTTGACTTACCATACAATTCAGCGAGCCAACACCTGGTTAAAGCAATGGTAGAGGTAGCGTGTGGGCTGGGAATACAGACTGTAGCCGAGGGTGTAGATTGTAGGAATACGATGCAGATATTGCGAGAATTTGGTGTTAATTACGCCCAAGGATACTATATCGGTCGACCTAGTAAAATATCTGAGATATTCTAGTTTGATGTATGAAAATCGAATAAGAAATAAAAAATTCCTCCAACAGCTTTTAGCACACTTCCGAAGAAACAGCTTGGGTTTTTATATCTCTCTTACAAATATGTGCTCAAAATAAGGTGCCATCACCTTATTTGAGAATGATAGGTGGTAGTGAGAAATATCATTACGATCCGTAACCATTTACTTTAGCAGTTAAGTATTAACTGTCTTCCGTGATCTTGGTTCTATTATAGATAGCTTTATGAGAATTATAGTATATCCTAAGTTTACTGTTGAGGAATTTCAATTCTGTTCCGTAGGACAACTCTTTAGGGTTGCCTGGCAAGGCTAAAGCCTCTCCCTACATCGACTCTGTTTTTCCATGAGGAGAGACCGTAAGATTTTACGTCTTTCCTGCCAAAGGTAGCCCCATGTATAGTTCATGTAACTACAGAACAAGAGAACAATGATCAGGTATGTTTCTATGTAAGTTCTCTATACCTTTGGAGTAGTACAAGGTGATACCTGATCTGATATCGTAACTACAAAAGAACTACTTAACTTGTTCCACCATTAACATGATCATAACATAATCCTGCATACAATCAGAAATATGAATGGAATAGTACAGAGATAATTATGTAATATTCATGGTTATCAGAAATTCAGCGTTGGTCTTTGTCTTTGCCAATCTATTCTTGAGTAGTTCCATTGCTTCTATAGGATTCATCTCATTCAATACTTTTCGGAGTACCCACATGCGTTTTAGCTCTTCGGTATTTACAACCAATTCTTCTTTTCGGGTTCCGGACCGTGTTATATCAATAGCCGGGAATAATCTGCGATCGGCTAACTTCCTGTCCAAATGCAGTTCCATGTTGCCTGTACCTTTAAACTCCTCAAAGATAACCTCATCCATTCTGCTTCCTGTATCGACCAATGCTGTTGCAACGATGGTGAGACTGCCGCCTTCTTCAATGTTTCTTGCCGCACCAAAAAACCTCTTAGGCTTTTGGAGTGCACTGGCATCCACACCACCAGAAAGAATTTTTCCACTATGGGGAACCTCAGTGTTGTATGCCCTTGCCAGACGAGTAATGGAATCGAGTAAAACGACAACATCTTTGCCATATTCCACCATTCGTTTTGCCTTTTCAATTACCATTTCAGCTACCTGGATATGTCGGCTTGCAGGTTCATCAAAGGTAGAACCAATAACTTCTGCATCAACAGACCGATCCATATCTGTTACTTCTTCTGGTCTTTCATCAATTAAAAGAATAATTAAATAAACCTCTGGATGGTTCTTCCTAATACTATTGGCAATTTTCTGTAACAATACTGTTTTACCGGTGCGAGGTGGCGCAACAATGAGACCTCTTTGTCCTTTTCCAATAGGGGTAACCAGGTCCATAATCCTTGTTTCAAGCTCTGAAGACTCTTTTTCAAGAAAAAGTCTTTCTGTTGGGTGTAAAGGAGTCAGATCGTCAAAAATAATCTTTTCTCCCATAATCTCCGGGTTTTCAAAATTGATGGCTTCTACCCGAAGTAGGGCAAAATACCGTTCTGTGTCCTTTGGGGGCCTGATCTGGCCAGATACTATAGCGCCTGTTCGTATACCAAATCTGCGGATCTGCGATGGGGAGATATAGATATCATCCGGGCAGGGCAGATAATTATAATCAGGCGATCTCAAAAATCCGAATCCTTCCGGAAGCACCTCCACAACACCTTCACCATACATGAGTCCATTCTGATTGACCCTTTCTTTGAGAATCTTAAAGATCAGGTCTTGTTTCTTCATCCCTGTATATTCTTTAATACCCTCTTTTTTTGCTGTTTCTTGTAATTCCTTAATAGTCATCTTTTGTAATTCTGTAATATGCATTTCACCACGTTTAATTTCTTCATATTTTTCATTTGTTTCTTGATCTACAATGACAGATTCTTTTTTACCGTTTGCTACTGCCATATAACTTTCCCTCCTTAACTTTTAAATTAAATTTCTTCTATATAACGTTGCCAAAATTCTTTTACTTGCCTAAAAGTGTTATCAATGGTTGAATTATTATCAATGATGTAATCTGCCTTTTTTTTCTTATCCTCCAAATCCATTTGAAAGCGTTCCCTTTTTTCTAACTCTCCCCGAGGCCAACGTCGGCTGGCTTGACTTCGTTCCAATCTATGGTTTTTGCCAGTATTTATAAAGATAACGAAATCACATATCAGGGAAAGATCCGATTCTTCTAATAATGCCGCATCGATTATGATAGCCTTTCGCCTTCCCCGCTTTTCTATTTCATCAATTCTCAATTTTATCTGATCAATAACAGCCGGATGTAAGATGCCGCAGAGATCATCTAAGCATGCCTTATCTTGAAATACCACTTCTGCAAGGCGTGAGCGATCAATCTTCCCGTAGGTATCCTGAATGCTATTCCCAAATCTTTCTGTAATCTTATTTTTGAATTCTTTGAGAAGGATTAGTCTGTGGCATATCTCATCAGCGTCTATGTATTCAGCTCCTAATGAGGCAAGCATACGGCCTATTGTGCTTTTTCCACTTGATATACCACCGGTTATGCCAATAATCTTAGGCTTAAGGTTCATTCTGCTTCCATCCAGTTCTTTCCGGTTTTTATGTTTACCTTAATCGGAACGTTCAGCGTAACTGCATTACTCATTTCCTCTTGGATCATGGAACGTGTTAATGTTAAGGCATTCTCTTTTACCTCGAAGAGTAGTTCATCATGTATTTGAAGTAGCATCTTCGCTTCATATCCACCGCTTATTAATTTGGCGTGAATTTTATTCATAGCAACTTTTATGAGATCGGCTGCAGAACCCTGGATGATCGTATTAACAGCAATGCGCTCTGCAAGGTTCCTTCGTTTTTTATTTTCAGAATTGAGGTCGGGTATAGATCGTTTTCTGTTAAAGAGTGTTTTTACGTATCCACAACTCCTTGCTTTTTCTAAGACCGTATCTTTAAACCGCTTGACACCGTGATACAAATTAAAATAGGCGTTAATAAAATTATGGGCATCTTTTAAGGATAACCCTGTATCTCTGGAAAGCCCATACTCATTGAGTCCATAAATAATTCCAAAATTAATTGCCTTTGCATTTCTTCTCATTTCTGATGTTACCTGTTCTATCGGGATACCATAAATGGTTGATGCAACAGATACATGGATATCCTTATCCTGCTGGAATGCTGTCACCAATGCTGTATCATCAGAAAAGTGTGCGAGTATACGTAATTCAATTTGTGAATAATCAGCGGATAAAAATACACTGTCCTTTTCGCAAGGGATAAAAGCACTTCGAATCTGCCTTCCAATATCTGTCCGAATTGGAATATTTTGAAGATTCGGCTCACTACTACTCAGTCGTCCGGTAGCTGTTACCGTTTGATTAAATGTTGTATGTACCCGACCGGTATTTTCATTTATCATATTTGGCAAGGCGTCAACATAGGTATTCTTTAACTTTATAAGTTGCCTGTATTCCAGCACTAATTTAGGTAGTGGATGATGCCAGGCAAGCGTGGTAAGTACATTTGCGTCAGTTGATAAACCAGTCTTTGTACGCCTTAATTGTGGTAATTCAAGCTTCTCAAAGAGAACTTCACTCAATTGTTTGGGAGAGCCAATATTGAATTCATGATTGGCAGAAGTATAAATTTCTTTTTCGAATTGCTGTAACCTTGTAGTTAAACTGCCAGACATCTTTTGTAAGATAGTAGCATCTACACATATTCCGTTCCATTCCATCTTGGCTAAAGCGTAAATTAAAGGAATTTCTACCATTTGGAATAAATGCCATAACCCTTGCTTTTTGAGAAGAGGTTCCATGAGGTTAGCCAGCCGGAATGTAATATCAGCATCCTGACAGGCATATTGGCAGACCTTATTAATATCTACCTGGTCCATAGTAATTTGTTCTTTCCCAAGACCAATTAATTCTGAGATACTTATTGTCTTATAAGATAAATATTCCAATGCGATATCATCCAGATTGTGATTTCTTTTAATAGGATTAAGAAGGTATGAGGCAATCATGGAGTCGAATACTATCCCCCGTAATAGAATAGTATTATTTTTGAGTACCAGGAGATCATATTTAATATTTTGTCCAGCTTTCTTAATGTTTTCATCTTCTAAAATAGTTCGGATTTTGGGAAGTACAGTACCAGGATTCAAACATTCAGTTCCTTCTGGCCCCATGAAAGGTATATAATATGCCTCTTTGGGCTGCCAGGAGAATGAAATACCTACTATGTGCGCTTTAAGAGGATTGATATTGGTTGTTTCCAAATCAACAGCAAATATCCTTTGTTTTGTCAATTGATCAAAAAATTCATCAAACCTTTCAGGGGTATTTATGAGTTTGTAGTGTGTTTCCTCGGTTTTTGCCGTTGCAACCATGTCCGTCAGAAGTGAATTAAACCCAAACTTCCTAAACAATTTTTTTAGTTTTGTGTTTTCGATGTTATGAAACTTGCAAGTATCCATATCGATTTGAAGAGGGATATTACTATGAAGTCTGAGAAGATTTTGAGAAAGCCTGGCTTGGTCTGTAAATAATCTTAAATTCTCTTGCCTCTTCTTTCCGGATATATGGTCGACATTGGCAAGGATAGATTCTAAGGATCCCCATTTTTGGATAAGCTCTAATGCTGTTTTGTTGCCAATACCGGGCACTCCAGGCACATTATCTACTGCATCTCCTGAAAGAGCCAGAACATCCACTACCTGATCTGGACGTATACCCTTTTCTTTAAGAAGAACCTCCTGGTCAATCATTATGTTTTTCTTTATATTAAATATTCTTACCTGTGGGCTTAATAATTGTTCCATGTCTTTATCTGAAGTTACTATAACAATTTCGACAGGTTTATCGGACAGCTTTTGCACAAGAGAGCTGATTATATCATCCGCCTCATATCCTTTAGCAGCATAAATAGGTATATGATATGCTCTGATTATCTGATAAATTAAAGGAATTTGTATCTGTAATTCATCGGGTGTCGGTTTACGGTTTGCTTTATACTCACGATAACTCATGTGCCTGTGAGTAATCCACTTTGTATCAAAGACCGCAACTATATATTCAGGGCGATGCTCCCTGAGTAACTTTTGTAGTATCCTGGTGAATCCATATACTGCATTTACTGGTTTTCTATCAGGAGTTGTAAGCTTTGCCGTAATAGCATAATAAGCTTGATAGCAATGTGAATGTCCATCTATGATAAAGAATCGCTCTGGCATCTGGATTAAGATAACGGCTTTATGTAAAGCCTTTCATGCATGTTGTACAATAAATCAAGTAATTTGTTCAGGAATCATTCCGAATAAGACATGCAATTGCTGGCAAGACTAATAGAGGTGATGCACCTTAAAAAATTTATTTATAATTTATTTCTTTAAAATGTGGAAAACTAAGTACAATTGAGATTTTGAACTGTTAATTCACGATCTTGAGAAATACCAGAATAAACATATGCAAAGGAAAGGTTAGCTTTAACTTATACTAACTTTAGGCTGGACATTCATCGTCAACCACATTAAAGAAACGTTACATCAGAATGGTACCATCTTATGAAATTATTGTCAAGCCAAAATTGATGAAATTATCTTAAAAAGCATCCTTTTAAATTTCGAGCTTAGATTGGGTAAATTACGAAAATGTTTGTTTATGAGAAATACAGGAATATTTCTTGAAAATTTTTGCCAGAGGTGTTATTCTTTATTCGTTAACTAAGGCTACAAAGTTAGAGTTATTGTAAATATCTTCCGAAAATCATCATTTCTGAGGCAAGTAGGGCTAGTGGCGGTGTAGCTCAGATGGTAGAGCAGCGGACTCATAAGCCGCGAGTCGGGGGTTCGATTCCCTCCACCGCTACCAAATCTAATAAAGTAATTCTTCTCATAGTACTTCCTTTTCTGTAGCGAGTTGAATAATAAATTTTATAGTATTTTACTAAAAAACAGGAGAATATCTGCAATATGGGTTTAAACTGCGGTATCGTTGGATTGCCAAATGTTGGGAAATCTACGATTTTTAATGCGCTAACATCAGCCAAAGCCACCTCGGCAAATTATCCCTTTTGTACCATTGATCCCAACGTGGGTATAGTTGCCGTGCCGGATCAACGTCTGGAGAACATAGCTAAAATAATTCCTACGGAAAAAATTGTTCCTACGACTGTTGAATTTGTGGATATAGCTGGTTTGGTAAAGGGGGCAAGCCAGGGAGAGGGATTGGGAAATCAATTTTTGGGCCATATTAAAAGTGTTAATGCCATTCTCCATGTGGTACGTTGTTTTGACAAAAGTGACATTATTCATATTGAAGGAGGGGTTCATCCGATCAGGGATATTGAAATTATCAACACGGAACTGATTCTGGCCGATATGGAGACAGTGGAAAAGCGATTGGTTAAAAATGAAAAGCTAGTGAAAACAGGGGATAAAAACATTATTGCTTCTCTTGACATACTAAAAAAGGTCAGAGAAGGTTTAAATAATAACAAACTTGTCAGATTGTTAGTTTTAACAGATGAGGAAAAAAAGCATATTGAAGATTTGCATTTAATGACAGCAAAACCGGTGTTATATGTCATTAATATCTTTGATCTTGAAAAGGATAAACAGTATATCGATAGAGTTACTGATTTTGCAAGACAAGAGAATTCTAAGTGCGTTGTCATTTCAGGGGATATTGAATCAGAGATTGCCCAGATGGAACCTTCTGAAAGAAAGACCTATTATGAGGAGATGGGAATAGGAGAGTCAGGATTGGAAAAATTGATTCGAGAAACTTATAGTCTGTTAGGTCTGATTACCTACTTTACGGCTGGCCCAAAAGAAGTAAAGGCTTGGACAATTAAACAAGGTATTAAAGCGCCACAGGCTGCTGGAGTAATACATTCTGATTTTGAACGTGGGTTTATCTGTGCAGAGACGTACAATTATAATGATCTTGTTGCTTTGGGTTCAGAGCAAAAGGTGAAAGAAAAAGGCCTTTTAAGACTTGAGGGAAAGGATTATATTGTGAAAGATGGGGATATTATGCATTTTCGATTTAATGTATAGAAAGATTACGTAAGGTATTGTTAACTCTCTGTTATAGATAATGCTGAATATATACACACCCGAGTTGTATATTAGCCATCTAAATTAATTGCGTTATTACTATTGACAGTAATAATTTAGAAAGTATAATTTGCAACTTATGAAGGATGAGAAGAAACGTCCTACGATTAAACAGCTTCCTGCCCACGAGCGTCCCAGAGAAAGACTTATCCAAAATGGCGATGAACATTTAACAGATGCCGAACTCTTAGGAATTATTATTCGTGATGGTATCTCTCATTATAGCGCCGTTGATTTAGCCCAAAAGCTTCTTTCTGAGTATGGTGACTTTCGAAGATTAAGCTTAATCTCTATTGGTGAATTATGCGAGATGAAGGGAATAGGCCCGGCCAGAGCCGCACAGATCAAAGCATCGCTTGCTATTGCCAAACGTTTTTCTACTATTTCTATAAAACCCTCCCAACAATTTAAGTGTAGTAAAGATATTTTTGGTCATTTTCACGAACAATTACGTGGGAGAAAGCAAGAAATATTCTTAGTTATTTTACTTGATAATAAAAATCGTATCATCAAAGAACTAACTATCTCTTCTGGTAGTTTAACATCCAGTATTGTTCATCCGAGGGAGGTATTTAACCCGGCAATCAAAGAGTCAGCATTCTCAGTAATATTTGTACACAATCACCCTTCCGGTGATCCGGAACCTAGTAAAGAAGATATCCAAATAACCCATCGATTGTTAGAAGCAGGGAATATAATTGGTATAAAAGTTCTGGATCATATTATTATAGGTAATGAGTGTTTTGTGAGTTTTAAAGATAAAGGTATCATAGCTTAAGAATAGTTTTTAGTAATTGCCGCTTAGATATGAAAACAATAATACAATAAAATCTTAAAATCAATTGGATATAACGGATAAGTGTATTAATGAAGGTGGCCTATATACTATAAAATTATGTATTGCTGTATAAGTAAAATTTATTTTTCCTTGACATTCAATAGTGTTTGTTATAAGAATACTAATGTTTCGGTAAGATGACTTTCTGCTAAAGTATTATAGGGCAAAACCTGAATGATCAAGGTAAAGCAAAGTAATTGATTTAAATTTAGAGAAAATATTAATCTTCTTAAGCGATCTATCGATTAAAGCCTATGGACAATAATTTGAATTTAGTATTTGGGAAAAAATGCTTTTCTCTTTCTTTTTTAGACAGGGAAATGGAAGAGGCAATGAAGGGATGTATTTATCTCTCAAAGACCACGCGAAAGCATGATTATTTGTTTAAAATAGGATATCAGAATAATGGAGATATAGTTAAAGATTGCGAATTTCTTTATTTTAAAGGGGAAAAATGGTGTAGCTATATTTCTAAAGACGATGAAATTCAGATACTTTTTCCAAAGAATAATACTTTTTCAAATCCCATACGTATCCTTGCGTTTTTATATAGTGCATTTTATAAATTGGGGCATATTGATGGAAGAGGAAATAATAGCTTTTTGATTCACGCTGCAGGTTTACTAAGGCAAGGAAAGGGTTTTATCTTTACTGGAGAATCCGGAGCAGGCAAGACTACTGTTTCAAAGTTATCTTCTCCTGAGGCCGAAATTCTTTCTGATGAATCAATTGTAGTATCTGAAGATCATGGAAATTATTGGATATCACAAGGGCCGATAAGGACTGAAATAACAAAGTTAAATGATACAATGGTAAATCTTTGTGCTATTTTTATCTTAGTACAAGACAAAATAAACTCATTAAGAAGGTTAAGTGGGGCAGAGATGGGCCATAAACTCATGGATAATATTATTTATTTAAATCTTTCTGCGGGTACCAAGAGGTTAGATTTCTTTGCAGAAAAATTGAGATTTGTTAATGCTATTAGTAATTGTGTACCTGTATATGAATTAAGATTTACTAAAGATAAAACTTTTTGGAAAGAAATTGAACGTATAGGTCTTTAAGAAGGATAGCATTTTAAGGGTTTAAGTAATCAAAAATAGGTCCCTCGTTAATTACTAAGGAATATTCTATGATTGTGAAAAGTAAATTTCCCTGCCGTGATGAGCAATGTATGTGGCGGGTTGTAGAGAACGAAGCTATTATTTTCTCTGAAGAAGGACAATGGCTTCATCAATTAAATGATATGGGAACTGAAATTTGGAATATGTGTGATGGGACATTAAATTTTACAGAAATCACTGATAAAATATGTGATAAGTTCGATGTTGAAAGAGAAGTAGCCGAGGCGGATATCCAATCCTTTATTGATGAACTTTCTAAAAAGGGATTAATTACGTTAAAAGAATAATGAATTATTTAGAACGAAGTGTATGAAGAAGATACTAAAAAGCTTAGTTTTTGCCAAATATCTTTAATTTTGTGTACTTTACTGGCCAAATAATTACAAAAAGTAGGATACAATATGCAAGAAAACATGATAGATCAAATTCAGCAAAAATATTTTGATCGTAATCTTCCTTGGATAGTTCATTGGGAGCTAGTCTACGGATGTAATTTAAAATGCCAGCATTGTTATACCTTTCATGAAGAAAGAAAGAACTATCTCTCTCTACCTCAAATGGCAAAAATAATCCAGCAGTTAAAGGAGATGGGAACGGTGTTTTTGACACTGTCCGGAGGAGAACCTTTTGTGAGAGATGATATTATGGATATCATCGAGATGGTGCGTAAGGATTTTTTTGTGATTATCCTTTCAAACGCTACATTAATTGATTCTTTCAAGGCGAGAAGATTGAAAGAGCTTAGTGTAACTCAAGTAGAGGTAAGTCTTTATGCTATGGATGAGAAGATCCATGATTCGATAACAGGCATAAAAGGATCGCATGTGCAAACAATAGAGGGGATACATCGTTTAAAGGAAGCAGGAGTGAGTGTAAGGATAAAATGCACTATAATGGAACAGAACTACGCAGAATATACTAAAATAGGAGATTTTGCAAAAAAGTTAGGAATTCGTTTTTCCTCAAGTCCTGTTGTAAGTCCTCGGTTAGATGGGTCTCAGGATACCTATGAATATTGTACCGAACCAGAAAATCTTCGATCGTATTTTTTACAATGGGGAAAAGAGAATAAAGAAAAATATAAAGATTTTAAAGAATCGCCTTCTGTTCCTTTAGATAAATCATTTATTTGTAGCGCTGGCCGTACGTCTTGCGCTATAACACCTGATGGATATCTTAAACCTTGTACAATGCTTCCTGTAAAATTGGGAAACTTACTTGAGAAGAGCTTTAAAGAATTATGGCAAGTTAAACCAAAAAGACTTGTAAAAGATATCAGAGATGCTAAGATGAGCGATTTTTCTAGTTGTAAGGATTGCAAGTGGAGTCATTTATGTTCACCGTGTCCAGGTGTGAATTACCTTGAGACTGGTAATATGTTTACTGTGGCTGAAGGATATTGTAATAAGGTGAAATCTATCATGAATGAATTAGATATAGAAAGTAACGTAGGGAAGCATTGAGCATAGTCAGTAAAATCTTATCGGAATTTAATGATAGATCATTTTTAACGGAAAAATGATCACACGCAATAAATAATTGAAATACTTATTTAAGCCTGATAGTGGTTATAAAAGCGCCCAGAAAGGAGCGAAAATATGGAGAATTTAAAAGTATCAACAAAGCAAAGTTACAAGAAACCTTCGATTAAGTCTGAGCAATTAGAGATGAATGTATTGGCAAATCATGGTGCTACATGTTGTTGTTCTGGAAAATCACAGAGTAGCTTTATTCAAAACGCTGTAAGCAACTGGGTAAGCTAATTTTTAGCCATTATTCGGGCGATAAGTGTTTTGGTTAATTTTTATTGGCGTGTGATCATTTTCCCGTTAAATGAGAAATTCCGTTAAGGTAGTAAATTTAGAGATAATCGTAGTAATATATAAGTATCCCCAAGGTAATCTTCCCTGCAAACTTGTGCTGATAATTTAACATATATCCAAAATACCATACTTAGCAATTTTCACGTCATGGACTTACAAGAAAAATTATTGTATGAATTGGGTGAAGAGTACATAAAAGAAAAAGGAAAGATGTGGATGAAAGTGGTTTCTCCTAGCATGATGCCTTTAATCCATATTGGTGATAAAGTATTGGTTAAATCGATTGAATGTGAGGCAGTAAGTACAGGAGATATTATCATTTTTAAAGGGAATGATATTCCGTTTATTACTCACAGGATAATAAGAAAGCGAAAGATAAATGGTGAGTTGCATTTTTTTGAAAAAGGTGATAAAAACGTATCCGGTACATGGATACATAAAAAATCTATTATAGCAAGGGTGATTGCTATAAAAAAAAGAGATAATAGTATTATCATGTTAAACAAAACGAAAAGGATGAGAATTATTAATAAGCTTTTTACTGTATATCAATTAAATGCTTATATATTCGAAAGGATAATAAAGGTTTTTAAGGATTGGGTTAAAGGCTATAAAGCCTTAAACTTCCTTAGAGAACCGTATCGATATTCCTACAAGATTATTACAAGAGGGCAAAATCTTTGTAAAAAGTTATTGGTTCTCATACTTATTAAAGGAATGAGATTGTATGGGTAATATATTTTCTATAAGAATCTTACGTGTAATTTTCAATTTTATAGGTTTGTTTTATCTGCTATCTTTAAGTCTGTATGCTGAAGATCTCCTCGATAAGGAATATATTATAGGTCCTGAGGATATTCTTGAAATTAAGGTTTGGGATAATGAAGATTTAAATAGTATTGTCGAAGTCTCACAGGAAGGGACTTTTACCTTCCTTCTTATTGGAAGAGTCCAAGCAAATGGCCTGTCGGTCTTCGAGCTTGAAGATATTATTGAGAAGAAACTGGCTGATGGTTATCTCGTTTCACCTCAGGTAACTATTACGGTAAAAGAATATAACAGCCGAAAGGTATTCGTCCTTGGTGAAGTGAATAAACCAGGAAGTTATCCTTTAAAAGGGAATACCCATATATTAGGGCTGATATCACAAGCTGGAGGTGTTACAGCCAGCGCAGGGCAAACAGTTACTATCGTGCGCCCCAGGTTGCTCCACCAAAGTGGAAAGATTGGTTCCAAGGAAAGTAAAGAAAACGAGATTATTACACTTGATTTAGGCGATTTTGATGCTAACAGCAAGCATGATACCTTTGTTGTAGCTAATGGCGACTCCATTTACATTAACCGAGCACCACGAGTTTTTGTAATAGGAGAAGTCCAAAGTCCAGGTGAGTTGAAATGGGAAAGAGGATTGACAATCCGTCAAGCCATATCTCTTGCAGGAGGGTCTACTGAAAAGGCGTCGCCTAAACGCGTGATAGTTATTCGTATGAAAAATGGTGTGGAAAAAGAGCTTAAACCGAAGATGGATGAATTTGTATTGCCAGGTGACATTATTAAGGTTCCTGGACGTTATTTCTAATTTCTTAAAATAGTAAGGATACTTTGTGGATAAAAAAATGAGCCTTGGATTTGTGCCAGACCATATATCATTTTCACGACAAGTACATCTAACAGACTATCTTAATATCATCAGAAAACGTAAATGGGTAGTCATTGTTTTCTTTTTAGTTGTGGTTTCTATAGTTAGTTTCATATCATTTTCTACCACACCTGTCTATAAAGCCACTGCACAGATCATTATTGAACAGAGGTCCCCATTTGTAGATAAGATAACGGGAGTTATGAATGTAGATCCTAATAATAGAGACGATTACCAAACACAATATAATTTATTAATGAGTAGGAGCCTTGCAAAAAATGTTATCGAAGATTTAAAATTATGGAAGGAATTTGGTATCGATGAAATTCAAAATCCAAATTCTTCAACTTTACCTGTCGGTGTGTCTCGTGATTCTTTGATTTCGTCAAGCATTGACACCTCCGCCTCAAATATTCCGGTATCAGGGATATCAGCTACACCCTATCCAACTTGGATTGTAGATTGGTATTTATCAAAGCTTGAGATTGTACCTCTTCGCGAAACACATCTGGTCTATATTAGCTTCTTAAACGAATCACCTGAAAAGGCTGCACGTATAGCCAATGCACATGTCCGGGCATTTATCGCAAGAACCGTTCAGGAGCAGCGTTCATTCTCACAGCAAGCGATAGATTGGCTTAAGGCACAGATTCGAGGGCAAAAGATTAAAGTAGGAACATCCCAGCGTGCAGTTTACGAATACAAATATGAGCAACTTGAGTCATTTTCTATCGATGACAAAAATATTTTTGCATTACCGGAAATTATGCAAAGCCCTGTTATTCAAGATCTTCGTGCTAAATTAGCAGAGCTTAAGGCTAGGAAATTAGAGATGATTACCAAGTATGGTCCTAAGCATCCGAAGATGATTGAGATTAATTCCAGTATTGAGAAATTAGAGCAAGGAATTATTGACGAGGTGCAAACTGTAAGGAAGACAATCAAAGCAGAGTTAGACCGGATTGTAGCCCTTGAAAAAATAGCTCAGCAAAAAGGGGCTGTAGCTTATAACGAAAAGGCTATTAACTATGATATGTTGTCTCTGGATGCTGAAAGTGATCAAGAGATGTATGATATTCTGCTCAAGCAGGCAAAGGAGATTAGTCTTACCGGCAATATGGAGAAGAACGACATCCGGGTTGTGGATGAGGCTGAGGTACCACTTTTTCCAGTTAAGCCGAAGATATTTTTAAATATCTTTGTATCTGCAGTGCTAGGTTTGACATTTGGTGCAGGGCTTGCCTTCTTCCTCGAGTATATGGATAAAACGGTGAGAACCCCTGAAGATATCGCACAACGGCTTGGTTTACCAATGCTTGGGATGATACCTTATGATAAATCCCTAAAAAAAGGCAAAGTTCTTGCTTTGCAAGGTAATGAATCTCATCGCAATCAAAATAAACTTAAAGGTGTTTATACCCAATATGATGTTTCAGGAAGTTTTGTTACGAGATTACCATTGATGCAAGCAGGAATGTCTGGTCAGGTGCTTTTGATAGAAAGTACAACTAGTGGTGAGGGTAAAACTACTGTTTTGGCAAAATCAGCAATAAGTCTGGCAAGGGGTGGACTACGTGTACTTATGGTAGACGCTGATGTGCAAAGACCATCATTGCATCATTTATTTGGTTTAAAGAATGATGAAGAAAATGGATTGATTAATGCGATGTCCCGAGTGCTGTTACAGGAAATACGGCAGGGCTCTTTAAATAAGTATAGTGTGAGTGATCTTTTTTCTCTTCTTGCCCTTAAAAAACAAAGTGGACAACTTGTCATTACTAATGATTCTCAAACTATGACTGCTATCTTTGAGAACGGTTGCCTTATTCACATCCAGAGCCAGGATATTCCTTTTGCTAATCGTTTAGGAACTATGCTGCTACGGGGAGGTTTTATTACAGAAAGTCAGTTAAAAGATGCTATAGAGAGAAATCATCGTACGGGACAACCGTTAGGATACATCCTTATTAATGCCGGATATATTAATCAAGCTCAATTACAAGGACCTTTAAAGTTGCAAATGGAGGAACACCTCCAGAAACTTTTTAGTTGGAAACAAGGTACTTTTGTTTTTGAACCAGGTAGTGTGGAGAGATACGAAGATAAAAGAATTTATTTTGCAGAGGATTATACATCAATTATCAATCGTTTAGGCCGTATCTCAGGAAGTCGATTACTGGAAAGTGAGGTCCTCTCTCATGTGAAACCTGTTAATGAACCAAATTTATCACTCTTACCTGCGGGCATAGGGGATACAAGACCTGATGGTCCGCTCTATTTTACCCTTCTCTCAAAATTCCTGACTCTTCTGAAACAAAGGTACGATGTAGTCCTTGTGGATGCCCCGCCTTTATTAGATTTTATGAACGGTGTAACGCCTTTACTTTCATTAGTTGACGGTGTAATTTTTATTGTTAAATCAGGACATGTATCTATCGATTATATCAATAAGGCCACTAGCTGCATAAAAGATGCAAAAACTAATATCATTGGTGCTGTCCTGAATCAAGCAAAAATAAGGCATGGGTATTATTATAAATGAAATGAATAAAGAAATACTGCTTGAGAAAAGATGCTTGACCATGAGATATTTTTTGCTAAAGTTGTTAAGTCTTAAAGTGGCCAGTACCGTTTATAGGGATCTAAATTGCCTTACTGTATAGAGACATATAATCTTACAAAAAGATATCCAGTAATAAAAGGATATGGCGATATACTCTTGCATCCTTTTAGAAAGAAGGCTATTACAGCGCTTAATAATGTAAACATTCAGATAAAAAAGAATGAGTTGTTTGGCCTTCTGGGTCCAAACGGTGCAGGAAAAACTACCCTGATAAAGATCCTTTGTACACTGGTTCTTCCTACATCAGGAAGAGCACTTGTTAATGGCTTGGATGTTGAAAAGGATGGGAAGAAGATAAGAAAAATAATAGGCTATGTTATAGGTGATGAGAGAAGCTTTTATTGGAGGCTTACAGGAAGACAAAATCTTAGATTCTTTGCAAAACTCAACAATATTTCTCACAAGGAAGCTGATCAGAAGATCAAGAATTTACTGGAGTTTATGGAACTTACACGCGATGCAGACAGAATGTTTAAAGATTATTCTACTGGCATGAGGCAAAAATTGGCAATAGCCAGAGGGTTGCTTACAAATCCTGAGATTATTTTTATGGATGAACCAACGAGTGGATTAGACCCTATTACTGCCCAAAAATTAATAAGGTTTATAAGGGAAAAATTAGTTGGAGAGGAAGGGAAGACAGTAATATTTGCAACTCATAATTTGCATGAAGTTGAGGTACTATGTGACCAGATTGCTATCGTTAACGGAGGAAAGGTAAAAATTGCAGGTGCCGTAAAGGAAATAAAAAAGATGTTCCATTCAGAGAAAAGGTATGTAATAAAATTGAAGAGTGCAAAAAATAGTTTAGTAAGCAAGATTCAAAATATAGCTATCGCTAATAAAGTTACAACTATACCTGATGATATTACACCTGATAGAATCCAAATCGAATTTGAGGCTTTATCTGACAATGGGAATATATTCCAGATGGTTAAAGAACTAGTAGATATGGGCAGCGAGATAAGCTCCTTTTACGAAAAAGAAATTTCATTAGGAGAACTATTTTCAAGAGTTATAGATACCGGAAATAGTACTATGTCATTGCACACTATGGCTAAAATTTAATTTTACTATCCGGCATTTTAAACTTACATTATTATGAATAAATTGATAGGAAAATCGCTTGCTTTTGTTTGGAGAGATTTTATAAACCAGACAAGCTACAAGTTTTCATTTTTTATGCAATTTTTTGGCATATTCATATCAATCTTAACGTTTTTCTTTCTTTCAAGGCTTATAGGGGATGTTGGAGTATCATATCTCAAACCATACGGAGGGAATTATTTTTCGTTCGTTCTTATTGGAATTGCATTATTTAGCTATATTGGAGTATCAATAGAGGCTCTCTCAACAAGTATTAGAGAAGGGCAGATGCTTGGTACCTTAGAAGCCTTGTTAGTAACTCAAACAGAGATTCCAACTATCATACTTTCTTCTTCTCTTTATAGTTTTATACTTGCATCTTTCAAAGTAGCAATGTATTTACTCTTAGGAGTTTTTATATTCGGTATAGATATAAGTAGTGCAAACCTAATAGGAGCTTTGCTTGTTCTGTTTCTCACAATTGTCTCTTTTAGCAGCTTTGGAATATTATCTGCTAGTTTTGTTATGGTATTAAAGAAAGGAGATCCAATAAGCTGGATATTTACTAGCATTTTTGGAATTTTAGGAGGACTTTACTATCCTATTTCTGTCCTACCTAATTGGCTTCAAAAATTATCTTATTTATTACCCATTACTTATTCCCTGGAAGGAATGAGATTAGCCTTATTAAAAGGATGTTCTTTACGTGCATTAATGCCAAATATAGTAGCATTAATCATTTTTTCATTTATAATGCTGCCACTAAGTCTTTTTGTTTTTGGATATGCCGTTAGAAGGGCAAAGATAGATGGAACTCTGACACAGTATTAATTTTAAATGTCTATTTCAAAATCAAGGCAGTTGAGAAAATAAGAATGCTGCAGTTATTTTAAAACAAGATTGTATTTGAAAGTAATATAAGGCTTGTGTTTCGTTACTAAAGAGGCCATATCTTTTACATTGATTTCTTCGTATTACCTGTGAAAGTACAAGCTGAATAGTGATGATTACCAAGAGAGGAGGTCAGCCTTTCCCAACACTATTGCTGTTTAACAATGTATTAGTTTGGCTTATTACTATAGATGTGTTTGTTTTAGATAAGGTATGTAACCGGAAGTATCACATGATATAGTATGCCACACTAATTACTACATACTATTTTGCTGAGCCAACTCAATGCTCATTTTACTTCATTACAAATTAAGGGGGCGATAAAATAGCGATATGAAAGACTTTTATAAAGGTAAAAGGGTTCTTATAACAGGTGCTGCCGGAACCGTTGGAAGAGAAGTTGCAAGACAACTACTCTTCCTCATGCCTGCTGAAATTAGGCTTGTGGACAACAACGAGTCAGAAATGTTCTTTCTTATGGAAGAGTATAAAAATAAAAATGTCTTCTGTTTTCTTGGTGATGTAAGGGATAGGGAAAAGATAGAGAAGCTTTCATATGATATAGATATTATTATCCATTGTGCCGCCTTCAAACATGTTATTCTTTCTGAGTATAATTCCTTTGATGTCGTGCGGACGAATATCATAGGAGTTGAAAATATTATTGGCGCAGCAAGGAATTGTAATGTTAAAAATGTTCTTTTCACAAGCAGTGATAAAGCTGTAAACCCTACGAATGTAATGGGTACATCAAAACTTATGGGTGAGAGGCTTATAACAGCAACAAATGCTGTAAAGAGTAATAATCATGGTATTTTCAGCAGTACAAGGTTTGGTAACGTTATAGGCTCAAGAGGTTCTGTTGTCCCGTTATTCGTGAAACAAATAAAGAATGGAGGCCCTGTTACCGTTACCGATAAGAGGATGACCCGTTTTATTATGACAATAGAAGAGTCTGCAAGACTAGTTTTAAAATCTGTTACCCTTTCAAAAGGCGGGGAGGTCTTTGTAACAAAGATGCCCATAGTGAGAATTCCGGATCTTGCTGAAGTTATGATAGAGGTTCTTGCGCCTTGGTATGGTTATAAACCATCTGATATAAAGATTATAGAAATTGGTGCAAAACCTGGTGAAAAATTATATGAAGAGCTTATGAGTGAAGAAGAAGTCCATCGTTCTTTAGAATTAAAGGACATGTTTGTAATTACACCGGCATTTAAATCTATATATGGAGACATAAAATATGAATATCCTGATTTTGTCTCTAATCAATTACGAAAATCTTACGTATCTGTTAATGAACAACCCATGAGTAAAGACGACATTAAAAAGTACTTAATGGACAATAAGATCTTAGAGAATGTTGACAATAGTTTCCCTGGAATAAAAGAACCTTTAAACAAGAATATTATGGAAGACATCTTGGATAACAAAGAGAAGTTAAATAAAAATTTCTCTGGGAGTGTTATATGAGAGTTTTAATATTAGGCGCTGATGGATATCTTGGCTGGCCTACTTGTATGTATTTTTCTCAACGCGGGCATGAGGTTATAGGAGTAGATAATTACTTCAGGCGTAATGCCGCAGTAGAGCTTGATTGTGAGCCATTACTACCAACACCAAATTTGATTCAAAGGGCAAAGGTTTGGGAGGAACTTACCGGTAAAAAGATCAATATCCATATTGGTGATGCAACCAATTATACCTTTCTTCTCCAAATATTTAAAGAGTATAAGCCCGAGGCTGTTATCCATTATGCGGAGCAGCCGTCTGCTCCTTACTCGATGATAAACCGAGATAAGGCAGCTTTTACCCTTCAGAATAATCTTGTGAGTACCTTGAATATTGTATATGCAGTTAAAGAAACCAATCCAGACTGCCATATAATAAAACTTGGTACCATGGGAGAATATGGCACTCCTAATATCGACATCGAAGAGGGTTGGCTGGAAATAGAACATAAAGAGAGAAAAGACAAATTCCTTTTTCCAAGACAAGCAAGTTCCCTTTATCATACAACAAAGGTACAAGATACGGATATGCTTTGGTTTTATGTAAGGACATGGGGTATTAGAGTGACCGATCTGATGCAGGGGCCTGTTTATGGTATTTCTACTGATGAGGCAGACATCGACTCTCGATTGGTGCCCAATTTTAATTATGATGAGATATTTGGGACAGTTCTGAATCGCTTTATTGTTCAAGCCATAGCTAATTATCCCCTCACAGTTTATGGTAAAGGAGGACAGATAAGGGGATATTTAAATCTGAAGGATACTATGCAGTGTGTTTATCTTTCCGCAACACAACCAGCTAAAAATGGAGAATTAAGGATTTTCAATCAGGTAACAGAGACCTTCAGCGTTAATGAATTAGCTGATAAAGTTTACACAGTTGGAAAAGAACTTGGCTACAATATTAAGGTTGATCATATAGAAAATCCAAGAAAGGAAAAAGAAGAGCATTATTATAATCCGAAATACACTGGATTATTAGAACTTGGATTGAAACCTAATTACCTGACCGATGAAGTACTTGCAGGGATATTCAGAGTAGTTGAGCGATATAAAGATCGAATAAATAGAGAAGCAATTTTTAGAGGCATAAAATGGAAGTAAATAAAAGGTTGAGAAAAAAGGGTAGTAATGTGGGATATCTACGAGAGGGTTCTTTTTAAGTTTTTACTCTATTATCAACTAAGAAAAATACTATACATGATACAGGGAATAAAGGAATTTTATACACCGCTTGAATTACTTAACTTATACTACTCAAATGGCCAGTGTGGAGGGAATAGGAGAAACAAACTATGGCAAAAAATGAATTCTCTTCTTTCGTGGGATAATCTTTTAAATCATGGTTACCAATGGGATTTGTGCCCTCTGCTGTTCTTTATCATCTCAAAGGCTTTACCTAAAATAAATAACTCAATTCTTCAGCAGGATCAGGGAAAAACATGTCCTAAATCTATTTCATCTAAACTCCAGGAGTATTACCAACGCAGTCTTATAAGAAATATGATTTTGGTGGATGAATTAAAACGAATAGTTCTGGAATTAAAAGAGAATAACATCGAAGTTGCTACTCTAAAAGGGGGTTTTTTGGCTGAGAATGTGTATAAAGATATTGCCTGCCGACCTATGGGAGATTTGGATATTTTAATTAAAGATAAAGACAAAGAGAAATGCTATAAGATACTTTTAAATATGGGTTACGAGAATGTGGTGGAAAGCGCTCAAATACAGATGTTACACAGAAGTTTTTGCAAGAAAGTTAGGATGATGCCAGTAAACATTGAGATACATCACTATCTCGTTAAAGAGGTATTTATTCCAAAGTTTAACGTTGAAAATGTTTTTTTTGATAAAAATATTCCTCTTGAATATAATTTGATTTATCTTTCCTGCCATGGAATAAGGCACGGTCTTTATAGGTTTTTGTGGCTTTGTGATCTTGCAGAAATTATTAAGAATAATAAGGAATTGATAAATTGGGATAAAGCCTACAAAAAAAGCATAGATTATAATATTCAAAAACAGTTTCTATTTACTATGCACCTAACTACTATCCTCCTCTTGCCAACATTTTCAGGGATGAGCAACTTCTCATATAAGTATCTTTTACCGTATATTTCTGAATTATTATTTATAAGAATACAAAAAAAAATACTAAATCATGCTGATGAAAAAAGATTGAGACATTTATTAAGCATATGCATGATGAAGATAAGTGATCTAAAAGCTTTTTTCCAAAGATACATTCAATACAGAAAGATGTAAAGAATTGTTTGTAAACTACGTATAAAATGTGATATACCTTAACTTTTTGTCAATAAATATAAATGAATCAAGAGAATATTGTTCCTCTATCGGCCGAAAAACCCAGCCAAACAACTAAAAGTATGTCTCATCGTGCTTTAAGTGGGTTTTCATGGACATTTTCTGGTACTGGTGTACGAGTTGGCTTGGAGATGCTGGTACTCGCTATACTGGCTCGCCTTCTTACTCCAAAGGATTTTGGGATTGTTTCTGCTGCAATGGTTGTTGTAAGACTCTCTGAGGTCTTTGCTCAAATAGGTATTGGCCCAGCAATAGTTCAACGTCAGGATCTTAAAACAGTACATCTGCGTACCGGTTTCACAATATCCTGCCTTTCGGGTCTATCTTTAACGGGTCTCATTTCGTTACTTGCTCCACAGATTTCTGTTTTTTTTCACATGGAAGAACTTATACCTGTCATTCGGGGCGTATCGCTTGTTTTCCTGTTCCAAGGTATATCTTTAGTAGCGGAGTCCCTTTTACAACGAGAACTCCAGTTCCGATGGTTAGCCATAATTCAATCTCTATCTTATGCTGTAGGTTATGGCATTGTTGGAATTAGCCTTGCATTTTTAGGATTTGGTGTATGGAGCTTGGTTATTGCATATCTTTCACAAATGGCTTTTAAAAGCATCTTTTTGCTCAAGGTTAAGCCACATCCTAAACGACTGGCGCTTGAGCGACGTGCGATTGCTGAGTTAATGTACTTTGGCGGAGGATTTACCTTGGCTCGCATTGGTAATGCAATTGCAGGTCAGGGAGATTATCTGGTTGTAGGGCGTTGGCTCGGTGCAAATGCTTTAGGGCTTTACAGCCGGGCCTATCAATTAATGACAATACCAGCTATGCTTTTCGCAAAAATTTTAGACACGGTACTTTTTCCTGCAATGGCGCAAATTCAAACACAGCCAGAGCGCCTACGGGTTGCATACAGAAGAGGTGTTGCGTTAATTGCGTTGGTTGTTTTACCATCGAGCGCGGTTGCATATGTTTTATCGCCTGAGCTAATTATCGTAGTTTTTGGGCCTAAATGGCTTGAAGTTGTTATGCCTTTTAAAATTTTTGCTATAGCCATGTTGTTTCGCACGAGCTATAAAATGAGCGATTCTCTTGCAAGAGCTACGGGAGCTGTCTATAAAAGGGCTTGGCGTCAAGGTGTTTATGCGGTATTAGTTTTAGGAGGAGCATGGATTGGCCAATTTTGGGGTATATCCGGTGTAGCATTCGGAGTCTTTGGAGCTATTATGGTTAACTTTATACTTATGGCTCATCTTAGTTTGGTAGAGTTATCAGTGTCCTGGAGGGATTTTTTTATTGCCCATATATCTGCAATACCCTTGACCTTGATTGTTTTATCAGAAGTTTATATTGTGACTACGGCATTGAGGAATTTTGCTATGCCAGCAATAATAATTCTCATTGTATCGATAGTTATTATTACGCTTACAATGGCCTTGTTGTTACGTTTTGCTTCTAAAATTGCCTTAGGAGAAGCTGGTATATGGATGTTTCAGACATTATTGGGTTATGTAAAAAAAAGACGCACTTCATCTACGAGTAGGGTAAATGGTTAATGCCGAGGTTTACCTATCAGTAACCATTGGAATATAAGTGCACAGGTATAGGATATACAAGAATACTTTATGAGAATTACATTCTCTCTTTGTATTCCTAACTGAGAACTAACTTCTATAGCTGAATGGTGTTTACAAAGATTTCATGATATTGAAAGATAACTGCTATTATGATTATTGAAGTAACGGGGGAACCTGGTATAGGGAAGACTACTTTATTACGTGAGATTTGCAGTAGGCTTGATTGTAAACCGATATTATACTCAGATAATTTAGTTTTGAGACACTTTAAATTTGATTTTATTAGATCAGTATTTTTGCGCAAGATTTCAACTGATATATTATTATTTTTATTATTCCTTCCCTATATTAAAAAATATAAGAATTTTTTGCTACATGCTGTAAATATACTGAAGGATGTTAATGAGAGTAAAATGTTTAAGATTAATATTCTGAGAAATATTATACTCAAACTTGGAAGATTTGAGTTTATATCTAAGAATTTTGCTCACAAAATAGTTCTCGTTGATGAAGGTATATCTCATATCCCTTTTAATCTTATCGATTATGGTGGCAAGAGAGAAATTAATCTTGAATCAATATTTGCGTCATTGGAATCTATAGTCTCTAAGGTAAAGGTTGTTGTACTGTATCATAAATCAATAAACATCGGACTTCGTCTTACACTGCGGGGTCATCAAAGGATTAAAAAAAAGGCAAGGTATTCAGTGGACCAATTTGTTTATTTAAACAATCGATTAGCGGAGGCGTATAAATCAATGCCTGGGGGTGTATTTTTAGATAAGAGAGTATTGGAATTAGGTACCGAGCGAGATTATAGAGAGATCGTTCCTTTTTTTGAGAGAATAATTGAAAAATGAATAACTCTGCTCTTCATCTCTCAAAGCAAATTATTGCTGCGCTTAACTCAAATTCGATCAGCTACTGTTATTGGAAGAATAATCATGATCTTATGAAAAGCTTAGCCGGTGAAGATGATTGGGATTTGCTTATCAATAAGGATCACTATTCGAGTTTTATGCGAGTCATTCATTCCTTGGGTTTTAAAGAAGCGTATAACCCAAAGATTTATTTTCCTTTTATTTCCCATTTTTATGGACTGGATGTTGAAACTGGGAAATTTCTTCACTTACACGTACATTTGAAGATCATTACCGGAGAAAGCCATACGAAGAATTATCATTTACCATTAGAGAAAATGATTCTTGATAATACAATCAGCCATCCTTCCGGATGTAAGCTTCCTCAACCTGAAGTAGAATTGATTATTTTTGTTCTTCGGTATTACATAAAAATCTCATGTATACCAGGAGCAATCCTTATTTGGAAAAGAAATCGAGCCTTTCATGAAGAATTTTCTGCTATTTATCGTAATGTTGATCTGAATAAGACTCATACTCTTTTGAATTCTTATTTTCAATACATTTCAGTTAGGTTCTTTTCAGAAATGATTGATGGATATATCCGCAAAAGGACATTCAGAAAGAGGGCACTTATTGGTCTTAAATTGAGGTGGAAATTATCTTCTTTGTGCCGTTTGGGTGTTGTTGGTTCATTTGTTGCCCGTTACTATCAGATAGTGTATCGACTAATGAATAAACTGACCTTTAAAGAAAAGAAATTTCTCGTTACTGGTGGATCCATTATTGCTATTACCGGCCTTGATGCAACGGGTAAATCAACCATTACATCAGAATTGCAACGCTGGTTAAACGCCCATTTTAATACGCGTTTTCTCCATGTTGGAAGGCCAAAAGCAAGACTTGAAACTTTATTATTTAGGGCTGTATTATGGTTAAAAAAGACAAAGGGTGTAAATTCAGAATCCCCCGCTACTGAGCTAAAAAAGCAAAGTATTATTTTTGCTATACGCTACCTAATTTTAGCTTATGAGAGGTTTCAGCTTTTAAAAATAGCCAATCGCTTAAGGGCAAATGGTTATATTGTAATCTGTGATCGATATCCATCTCTGAATTTAGGAAAAATGGATAGTCCTCGAATTGGTAAAGTAAATAATAATACTCTTGTGAAGTTTATGGGACGAATAGAAGATAAGCTATATAAGACGATGCCTGTTCCTGATGCAATTTATAATCTTAAAATACCGGTTGACGTTGCTATTAAACGAAACCAATTACGAGTGAAAGATGATAAGGAAACAGATGAGCAGTTGCGCTGTCGTTATGATGAAAATTCTGATCTTTGCTACAATGCCCTTAGTTTTGAAGTAATAGATACATCACGGGAATTCCAAGTTGTAATGAAAGAATTAAAAGAAAAAATATGGGTAAAATTATAGTAAACTTATTTGGTTATGAAAGAAGACGTTCATCGGGTTTTTCTGAATCTTATGGCTACATTAAATATTAAAATTTTCTGTAGTTACAAATAAGACAAGTTTCGTCTTTTGATTTTTTTATATATGTATATTTTTCAATGAATGTTTTTAGTCAAAAACAATATACAACAGTTGGTATCTTAACGATTCTCTCATTTGCAATGCTACCATTGTATTTGTTTTCTTCAGGTGGATTTCAGCTTGTAGATGTGATGATTGTTTTACTCTCATTAGCCATTTTTATGGCGATCAATACTAATGAGGTTCAAATAGGGAGCTATTTAATAAGTCCATTTATTCCTTTTATCTCATGGTCAATTATTATTAACTCATACTATTCAATGTACTCCATTTCAGAAGGTGGATACTTCCTTAGTACAATTCAACTGATTTTTGGATTTTATATATTATTCTTATTTTCTATTGTATTTAATCGGATTTTATCAGATCCAAGGGGTGTAAAGTATCTCTATTGGAGTTTATTAGCTGCATGCATAACCCCATGGTTATTAGAGGCTAAGCGTGGATCAATTAGAAATGCATTATCATTTAACAATCCAAATCAATTAGCGTATTATTCAATATTAATACTTTCCATGCTCTTGTTGGTCAATTCAGTTGATGCAGAAATACGAAATAAAGGTAAAATGCGCTGGATATTAACTATTGCAATTTTAATATTTTCAAATATCTTCGTTATTATATCCGCTTCGAGGGCTGGATTTGTTATTGTAATCTTATTGGATATTTATTTCTTTTATACCCTATTGAGACGACATACAAAATTATTTTTATTCCTGGTATTTATGATTGTGCCTCTTTTAATGATTGCCGTGCAGAGTAAGGTTATTTTGAACAAGAAGTCTTCAAACGATATGGCAGAAGTTAATCATATACAAACAATAAATAAGAGATTCAACAAAAATGATATAATAGAAAGTTTAAGTAAGCGTGCATTTGGGCATATTGAAGACAAAAACGATTTCAGTATTATTTTTGGTGGCGGTGCTAATAAAGGTCATCTTGGAGTGGCAAAAGTCGAGTCTATGTTAATGTTAGAAGCGCATAATATGATAATGGAGATCTTTGATTCTTATGGGATTATAGGTGTTGTATTGTTTTTAGGAGGTTCGGTGATTTTTGTAGTTAGGCTTGGAGGTTTTCCCTATAAATGGTTTTTCTTTAGTACCTTGTTATTATACAATATCTCTCATAATGGCATTCGTTTTCGATGTATGTGGGTAGCTATTGCATTGATTTCGGTTGCTGCCCTTGCCAGTAGCAGGCGTCAAAGCAGCAAATATTATCAGTTATCAGAGCTACAAGCAGCGAATCGTTATTGTCGGTCATAACAAAACTGAATTTGGAAATATTTTCTATAATAGCTCTTACCATAGAATATAGGTAGTAAGAATAGATATTGAATATTTTCTTCATTTTATTTATAGTTGTTGCAAGTTTATGTTGTAATTATTCTTTATGTAAGCAAGATTTTGCCTATGGGAATTTCTATTATGTTGATTCAAATAAGGGCGATGATGGAAATATAGGAGACTTATCTGCTCCCTGGAGAACGATAAAAAATAGTGTTTCGGGATTACAACCGGGAGATACCCTCTATCTCAGGGGTGGAACTTATTATGAGAGTCAAATTAAAATTAGTAATCAAGGGACTAAATCGAAAAAAATTATCATAAAAAATTATCCCGATGAATCGCCAATTATTGATGGAGGTTATGCAGAGTTTAGAATAGTTCCCAATTCTGATTGGGAGATTCACGATGCTAAGAAAAATATATATAGGTCGGTAAAAACTTATTCTTCTGCAGATTATGTCTATGGATATTTTGGGCCCGATAATAATTGTCGCCTTATCTCTTATGAAAGTTATCATGATCTTAGCGCAGAGAATGAAGATTATACTGCTGTTGGTGATGTTTATCTCGGTCCCGGCATATTCTGGAATAGTTCTAATGAGAAGATATATATCAGGCTGAAGCCCAGTAAGCAACAAATGGCTATGGGGCATACTACTCCATCGAACAATGATCCGCGTCTTACAAAGATGTTTATTTTTTCTCATCATGAAATAATCATTTTAAGCAAGAAGTCCTCTTACATCGATATTGAAGGTGTTAATCTTAGGTATCAAAATAATGCTTTTGAATTTAAATCAGGGTCAAATAATATTCTTATAAAGAACTCAAATGTGTTAGGTGGCAGGACGCATATTTATGTAAATGACAACGCCCACGACCTTGTCTTTGATGGTGTTAAGATTGAAGATTCTGTTCCTCCCTGGATTGCCTGGACTGATGTGAAAAGGGGTAAAAAACCAGCGCACCGTTTTCAAGGGACTGCAATATCGATAGAGGGTTCAGCGCATGATATAGAGATCAAGAATTGTATATTCGAAAATACCTGGGATGGAATTAATGCTACTAGCTCAGCATTTGACCTCCACATCCATGATAATGTATTCAAGGGTACCCGGGATGATGTAGTTCAGTTAGGGTCCGGCTGCTCTGATGTTGAGATCAATCACAATAAAATGATCCTCGTTTCAAAAGGGATTTCCAGGCATGGATCAGGTTCTTCTCCTAAACCAGGGACAAAGTATATCCATCATAATATTATTGATTGCAGTAAGCCAATGCTCGGTGGAAGACGTGATCCAAATAATTTACTTCTAGAAAAATATCAAAAATATCATGGTCCGAATGATGATGGGATGGTATGGGCGCGTCCATTTGGTAGCCACAGGAGTGGTGGATATGGCGGGGGTGATCCATGGAAGATATACCATAACACCATTATCTTTGGGAAGGAATTGAATGATAGGGGAGCAGGGCATGAATATGTTCTCGAATCTTTTTATCCGGGGTATCCCCAGGAGGTTTATAACAATATCATCATTCAGACGATGGATCATTGGCTGGCTAGAGATTGCAGGGTGGCAG
>NZ_SZPP01000094.1:0-2055 GCF_030263775.1 Candidatus Jettenia sp. AMX1 | reverse complement strand
TTAGGGGTATATTCTATCACATCCCGCATTCTTTATCTCTCCGAGAGTCCGCTTTTTTATAAAAAATTTTGATAATTACGACACAGTCTCGAAAGGGAGAGGAAAAAGTCGCCGAAGGCCTATTTATAGGTGAGGAGGAGTCCTGTTATTTTGACTTATATCAATTCTTAATTGAGTATAATTGCTTTTGGCTAAAGTAAGGAGTAAAATAATAAAGGTACTTACTAAAATACTGCGGATCGTAAGGGTATTATGGATAAGGGCTGTCTAAAAAGGAAGCATCAAATTTACTGCAAAGAAAGAGGGAGCGACTGAAGCATCGTAATCCCCCTTTGTTCTACTCTGATATTCAACTTTCCCGCAATGAGGCCATTAAAATACATGCAAAAGAAAGATGATAAAAGAACAAAAAACGATAAGCTTGTAAAACATAAAACCATAGCATCGATCGTAACACCGTTAGGTGAAGGTGGTATTGGTAAGGTTATGGTGTCCGGCCCAAACGCTTTTACTATTGTTAATAAGATATTCACAGGAAAAGGGATTGCTGATCTTCAAAATGCTGTAAATCAAAAGCTTTACTATGGGTATATACATGATAAAGGACAAAGACTTGACGAAGTTATCTTGCACATAATCAAGAAGGAGGGTAGTTTTACTGGTGAAGATATTGTAGAAATAAACTGCCACGGCGGAATCCGTGTTGTAATGAGGATTTATGAATGCCTGCAATCTTCAGGCGCAGAAGGGGTTCCGCAGGACGCTTTGTTACAGCAATCTTTTGAAAATAACAAAATGGATTTTGTTCAGAAAGAGGCGCTTCAGGCAGTTGTTCACGCACATACAAAGTTAGGCGTAAAGGTGTTGCTGGATCAGCATGCAGGGGCATTATCAAGCGCATTAAGGCAAGGACTGGAAATTATTGAAGGAATCGAGCGGGCTTTCCTTAAAGAATCCTGGTATCATGGGGCAATTATCCATACAGATCAGTACCGGGGAGAAGAAAAATCCTTAATTCCCAATTTGGCAAGGGAAGGCAGAGAGGCATTATTGAACGAAAAGATGCTTTCTTCCCTGGAGAATCATATCAGATGCTTATTGGAAACGGCTTCACTTGGTATGGCGCTGACTACACCACAAGTGTTAGTGATCCTGGGTAAGCCTAATGTTGGCAAATCTACTATCATCAACGCTATCCTTGGTGAGGAGCGAATGCTGGTGCATCATGAGCCGGGGACTACGCGAGATTACGTAAGCGAATTGATCTCTGTTCATGGAGTCCCTTTTGAAATTATGGATACTGCGGGTATCAGAGATACTGAAGACATCCTCGAATCTATGGGCATAGAAATGGCGCTCGAACAACTCCAACGTGCAGATAAGGTAATGGCAGTATTTGATAATTCCAGGCCTTTTGATCAGGAAGATGCGGAGATCTTGAGTGCATTAAGTTCCTGGTCGAAGAAAAAGAATGCTGATGATTTACACCAAAACGTGAATACGTACAAGATTATACCCGTAGTCAATAAATGTGATTTGGCTGCAAGGTTAGACAGAAAAAAGATTGAGTCTGCAGTGACTCAGCCTTTATATTCTCTATCCGCCCGGAATAGGGATAGACTTGAAGATTTAAAAGAAAGGCTTGTAGGCGAATTAGACACTACTTATAAGCCCATGAGGCCGATAGTATTTACCAGAAGGCAGTACTGTTTGCTGGCAAAAGCTGATGTTGTAGTGAAACAAGCAAAAAATTATTTGAACACGGGAGATAAGACCTGTATGATATCCGGGCTGATTGATGAATTAAAAAAGATTTTTACAGCATGTTTAGAAGGACATGGAACGATTAATATAAGGGTAGAGACGACCCGGTAGGTCGTCTCTACAAGTCTCATACAGCATCAAGAGAATAAATGAACAATCTTTTTCTCTCGTTACCTCTTAGTGATGAGCGCCGCCATGTGATTCATGTCTCATGCCAAGCTCTTCAAGTTTCCTGTTGATATACTCAACCTCTTCTGCAGGTGCATGATGGGTATCTAACCAACCTGGATC
>NZ_SZPP01000069.1:0-14761 GCF_030263775.1 Candidatus Jettenia sp. AMX1 | reverse complement strand
TTTAACAGCCGTAGCGATGGATGAAGGATTAAGATTCGCTATCAGAGAAGGTGGAAAAACAGTCGGCGCTGGCGTCGTTACAAAAATTATTGAATAAATAAATACTTAGGAAGATTTGCATGCATGAATATATAACTATGGTTTGTAAAGAGTGTTCAAATAGAAATTATAGAACACCAAAAAAAACACAGCAGACTGAGAAGCTGGAATTAAGAAAGTTTTGTAGGTTTTGCAGAAAGCATACTGAACATAAAGAGTATAAAAAATAGATTTATTTTAAATTCAGATGATCGATAAAATTAAGGTCTGTAGCTCTAATTGGTAGAGCACCGGACTCCAAATCCGGTCGTTGGGGGTTCAAGTCCCTCCAGACCTGCCATATACTTTATTTATAGAAGAGAGATATTAAGAATGTCGTTGTTTGAAACATATAGAAAAGGGCAAGGTTTGTATAGCAGAATTGCCGTTGGTATAGCTTTGGGTATGCTTAGTTTGTTTGCTTCTGTTTCCTTGTATAATTTGCTTATCAACTTGCCGAATATTGCAGAAAATGCTAAAATTCCACTCATTGATATTAATTTGACATGGGGTTTGATTTGTGCATTTGTGCTTTTTGTTTTTCTTGGTTTTTTTATTTGTGTTTTTATTGCTGGGCTTGAGACAGGAATTAAACCGTTAGATGCTGGCAGTAAGAAAACTGTAGAGTTTTTAATTGATACTCAAGGTGAACTCCAGAAGGTCTCGTGGCCTACAAGGTATGAATTGGTCGGTTCGACCGCTGTTGTTATTGTGTCAGTTGTTGTCATAGGAATATTTATATTAGGTGTTGATTGGTTTGTGTCGGTAGTTATGGAATATATAGGTGTGCTTTAAGATGTATGAGATACCGACAATTAATCTACATAATGATGCTAACGATTAAATTAAAGGAAACTCCTCAGAGCTATCAATTCTTTTAGTTCCTTCCGAGTGGTTGATTTAAATAGGCACAGAAAGATTCTGATGTATTGCAATTTATAAAGGCTTTTAAAAATTTTTTTTATTGGTTTAGTTAGATGCCCAAAGAATGGTTTGTGTTGCGCGTTCAGAGCAATAAAGAAGATAAGGTTAGAAGCAGCTTGGTTGAGCGGATTAAGATCCGGGGCCTAGAGAATTTAATTTCAAAAGTACTACTTCCTAGTGAAAAAGTTTCTGAGATTAAAGGTGGTAAGAAAAAGGTAACGGAAAGAAAAATATATCCGGGTTATTTAATGGCTGAGGTTGAAGTTGATGAGAAGGGACAGATACCGAAAGAGGTTTGGTTTTTAATCAGAGAAACACCTGGCGCTGGCGATTTTATTGGCGGACAGAATAAGCCTGTGCCGATGACTGGTTATGAAGTGGAAAAATTATTGTCGGATGTAGAGCATAAAGAGGAAAAACCACGTGCAAAAATAGAATTTCACGAAGGTGAAAAGGTCAGAGTCAAAGAAGGCCCGTTTGAAAACTATGATGGGATTGTTGAAGAAGTATTACCAGCGAGTGGTCGTGTTAAAGTAATGCTTACGGTATTTGGCAGGGCAACGCCTGTTGAGTTAGAATATTGGCAAGTAGAAGCAATTTGAGAGTAGGAGCGTAAAATGGCAAAAGAGGTCTTAACAAAGATTAAATTACAATGCCCAGGAGGGCAAGCAACACCCGCGCCGCCGGTAGGGCCTGCATTAGGTCAGCATGGGGTTAATATAGGGCAATTTGTTAAGCAATTTAATGATAAAACGAAAGATTTGCAAGGCATTGTGACACCTGTGGAGATTACTGTTTTTAAAGATAAAACATTTACCTTTGTTATAAAATCACCTCCTGCATCTGTGCTTTTAAAACAGATAGCTGGGGTTGTGAAAGGATCATCAGAGCCAAATAAACAGAAGGTTGGGCAGGTGGCTCGGCAACAGCTAAAAGAGATTGCAAGTAAAAAGTTAGCAGATTTGAATGTCGATAATTTGGATGCTGCGGTTAAAATGATAGAAGGAACTGCCCGTAATATGGGAATTAAAGTGGTAGATTAACTTCTGTAGATATGAAAAGTATATGTTCGTGGCGTTGAAAGGAAAGTAATCAGATGGCAAAAAGAGGTAAAAGATATGTAGAATCAGCAAAGCTTGTAGATTCTGAAAAAAGGTATGGATTAAAAGAGGCTGTTGTGCTGCTTAAGTCCTTTAAGTCAGCAAAATTTGATGAGAGTGTCGAAGTATCGATGAAGCTAGGTATCGATCCAAAGCAGTCGGATCAGCTTATCAGAGGATCTATTTCATTGCCTAAAGGAATTGGTAAAAGCCTTAAGGTTGTTGTTTTTGCCAGCGGTGAAAAAGCTGAAATAGCGAAAAAAGCTGGCGCAGATGAGGTTGGTGCTGAAGAGCTTGTGAAAAAGGTAGAAGGCGGATGGACGGATTTTGATGTAGCAGTTGCCACATCAGACATGATGAGGCTTGTAGGTAAGTTGGGTAGAGTTCTCGGACCACAAGGTAAGATGCCTTCACCAAAATCAGGTACCGTGACGGACGATGTTGAAACAGCCGTTAGAGAATTTAAAGCAGGGAAAATCGAATATAGAACAGATGCTGGCGGCAATGTGCATGCTCTTGTTGGAAGGGTATCGTTTTCACCTGTAGACTTAGAAGAGAATATCAATACATTCGTTAAACATATTACTAATTCACGTCCGGCATCGGCAAAGGGTGTGTTTGTAGAAAATATATCGATATCTTCAACGATGAGTCCCGGAATAACGTTACAAGTTTAAGTTATACATGATTTGAAGGGAAGTATATAAAGCAATGGCAAATGAATTAAAACAACTTATTGTAAAAGAAATGATCTCTAGGTATCGTAATTCGAATAATTACTTGGTGGTTGGTTATCAAGGAATAAAAGCGCTAGAATTCGACCAGCTAAGAAAGGATTTACACAAGAAAAAGATATTCCTGGAAATAGTTAAAAATTCGCTTATGGCTATTGCATTTAAGGAGATAGGGTTTTCAGAGATTAATAGTCTATTCATTGGGCCAACAGCTATCATATCTGGAAGTGATGACCCGGTTGTTATAGCAAAAGAAACAGTCGAGTGGACAAAGAAAATACCTGCTTTGAATTTACGAGGTGGATTTGTTGATAGAACGGTGCTTTCGGCAGATCATGTAAGTCAATTAGCGAAACTTCCGACAATATCGGTCCTTCATACGCAAATAATTACGAGTATTAATGCTCCAATTGCTGGAGTTGCAAGTGCTTTTGGTTCTGTTTCACGTAGTTTGGCTATTGTGTTGCAAGCGGTAAAAGACGAAAAAGAAAAAAATAGCAAATAATTTTTAGAGATTTCCTGAAAAGGTAGGAGGATTAAAATGGTTGAGGTTAGTGAAGAAAAAACAGTTGAGTCTTCTGGTAAAATTAACCAGGTGCTCGATTTGGTGGCAGGGATGACATTGCTTGAGGCTTCACAGCTTGTAAAGGCTTTTGAGCAGAAATTTGGTGTTTCTGCGGCTGCGGTTGCCGCAATGCCTGCGGGTATGCCAATGGCTGGAGAGAGTAAAGCGGCCGCTGCGGAAGAAAAGACAACTTTTGATATTATTTTGAAAGATGCCGGAGCAAATAAGATTCAGGTAATTAAAGCTGTTCGTGCAGAAACAAATCTAGGATTAAAAGAAGCTAAGGATCTTGTCGAAGGCGCTCCTAAGAAAGTTAAAGAGGGAGTTACGAAAGAAGAAGCTGATAAGATTAAAAAATCGCTTGAAGCTGCTGGCGCAGTGGTAGAAGTAAAATAATAAATTTTTTAACGTAAGAACACTAGGAAACCTATGGAAATTCGTAATTATGGTAAGGTTGAGGATGTTGTAGAGGTCCGAAATCTTGTACAAATCCAAACGAAAGCATATCGTGATTTTTTACAAGCAGATATACCTGCTTCTAAAAGAAAAAATTACGGGATTGAAGCGATCTTGAGGGAAATATTCCCTATAAGTAATTATGATGGTACGATGTCGCTAGATTATATTAAATATGAACTTGGTAAACCACGATATACTCAGGATGAATGCAGACAATTACGCTTGACTTATGGTCGCCCGTTCCGCGTTTGGTTAAGACTTAATAAAGCTGAACCAATAGAGGAAGAAGTCTATTTAGGCGAGATACCGGTGATGATTGGCGGTGGTGAGTTTATCATTAATGGCACAGAAAGAGTGATTGTGACTCAGTTACATCGCTCACCCGGTATAGATTTTATTGAAGAATTTCATGCTGAAAAGAGATTGCATTCATGCCGGATAATTCCAGAGAGAGGAAGCTGGATTGAATTAGAAGTAGGGAAGAAGGATATTCTTACGGTGCGGATAGATCAGAGCGGAAAACTGCCGGCTACGTGTTTTCTTAGAGCACTTTCAGAAGAATATACAAATGATGAAGATATTATTCGGTTATTCTATGATACGGAAGTAATCAAAATCAGTGATTATGCTTCGATTACCAAATTAAGAGGCAGGTATACTGTTGACAAGATCATCAATCCTGAAACAGGAGAAATTGTACTGGAGGCAGGCCGTCAGATTTCAGATACAACGGTAAAAGCAATTGCTGATTTTGAGATTAAGAAGATAGAAGTAATTAAAAAAGCGGATGATCTTCTGGTGTTGAATTCATTAGATTCCGATTTTACGAAATCTCATGAAGATGCATTGTTAAAAATTTATGCTAGATTTCGTCCTGGAAATCCCCAGCAAGTAGAAAAGGCCAAGCAGTTATTTTATGATAAATTTTTTGATGTAAAGAGATACAGACTGGGGTCTGTCGGCAGATTTAGGTTAAATAGAAAATTAGGACACAATATTAATGAAGCCGAGATGACGTTGCAAAAGGAAGATTATGTTGAAGCCATACGGTATATAATGAAATTACGTAAAGGTCAACCTGGTGTATCTGTAGATGACATTGATAATTTAGGCAACCGAAGACTTCGAACGATTGACGAGTTAGCTGGAGAAGAGCTCCGTAAAGGTTTTCTTAAATTGAGAAGGACAGTCCAGGAGAGGTTAAGTGTAAAGGATTCTGATCAGTTAACCCCACGCTCTTTGGTAAACTCTAAAACTATTTTTTCTGCGATTGATTATTTCTTTAGCAGAAGTGAATTATCTCAAGTGCTGGATCAAACAAATCCTTTAGCACAATTAACCCACGAGAGAAGATTAAGTGCCTTAGGTCCTGGTGGATTAAATAGAAAAAGAGCGGGATTTGAAGTGAGGGACGTTCATGTATCTCATTATGGCAGGGTTTGTCCGATAGAAACTCCTGAAGGTACAAATATTGGTTTAATTGCATCTTTAAGTATTTATGCAACAACTGACGAATATGGTTTTTTAATTACACCATATCGGATAATTGATAAAGGAAAAATTACCGAAAAATTAACGTATCTTCGCGCGGATGAAGAAGAAAATAAATTGATAGCCCCGGCAGATGTGTTAATGAAAGATAAAGTGGAAAGTGTATTATGCAGATACAATGGTGATTTTCATCAGGTGAATTTTAAAGATGTTAATTATATGGATGTATCTCCAAAGCAATTGGTCGGAGTATCAGCCAGTTTAATACCATTTCTTGAACATAGCGATGCTAATAGGGCACTAATGGGCTCTAATATGCAGAGACAGGCAGTTCCTCTTTTGAGAACTGAACCGCCTATTGTATCCACAGGTATGGAAAAAGTTGTAGCTCAAAACTCAAGTATGACTATTCAGGCAGAAAATGCGGGAACCGTTACAAAAGTAACAGCGAGCGAAATTATTATCGATGATAGAGATGTCTATAAGCTGAGGAAGTTTGTTGGCTTGAACGAAGGTACTTGCCTGAATCAAAAGCCGATAGTTGCTGAAGGTCAAAAGGTAAAAAAGGGGGAGGTTATTACGGATGGAGCTGCAACGTGCAATGGAGAGCTAAGCCTTGGGAGAAATGTGTTGGTTGCCTTTATGACTTGGGATGGATATAATTTTGAGGACGCGATAGTCATTAGTGAAGCTTTACTGAAAGATGATCGTTTTACTTCCATTCATAGAGAAGAATTTGAAGTGGAAATAAGAGAGACGAAGTTAGGAAGAGAAGAGTTTACTCGTGATATACCTAATGTTTCAGAAAAAGCATTAAGAAATCTCGATGAAAACGGTGTGATACGGGTAGGGACAAAGGTAAAACCAGGAGATATCCTGGTTGGTAAGGTTGCCCCTAAGAGCCGGAGTGAATTATCGCCTGAAGAAAAATTATTACATGCTATCTTTGGTCGTGCAGGAGAAGATGTAAAAAATGAATCACTCGAAGTACCATCTGGCATGGAAGGCATTGTTATAAACACTCAGATATTTTCTAGAAAATCTTATCTCTCTGATGATAAGAGACAAAAAATTTTACAAGAAATAAATGATATAGAAGCAAAATACGATGAGAATATTGTGAAAGAATTCGGCAAGATGTTGAAGGCAATAGATGGTGAGGTTAACGAGCCGTTGGTAGATATACAGACTGGACAGATATATACAATTGAGCGTGGTCTTCCAGCGAAATCTGTTCTCTTGTTAGAGGAACGTTTTGATATCGAGAATATTGAGTTTAGCAATAAAAAGAAAAAAGAAAAAGCTATTGAAATTAGCAAAGAATTTCTTGAGAAAATAGAATATTTAAAAGATGAAAAAGATAGAAAGATTAATCATTTAAAACGCGGGGATGAACTACCTACGGGAGTTTTGGAATTGGCTAAGATCTCAATTGCTACAAAGAGAAAACTATCAGTAGGTGATAAAATGGCCGGCCGTCATGGTAATAAAGGCGTTATATCTAAAATTCTTCCTGAAGAGGATATGCCATTTTTACCTGATGGAACTCGGGTTGAAATGCTGTTGAATCCATTGGGTGTGCCATCAAGAATGAATGTAGGGCAAATTCTGGAAACTCATCTTGGATGGGCTGCAAACAAATTAGGATTCCGTTCGATAACACCGATTTTCGAGGGTGCGTCTGAAGAAGAAATAAGAGCAACTCTTAAAGAAGCTGGCTTACCGGAAGATGGGAAAACTGTTCTCTATGATGGCAGGACGGGGGAAGCTTTCGAACAAAAGGTAACGGCAGGTTATATGTATATGTTAAAGCTTCATCACTTGGTAGACGAGAAAGTACATGCACGGGCAACAGGTCCGTATTCCTTAATTACCCAACAACCACTAGGCGGAAAGGCGCGGTTTGGTGGACAGAGATTTGGTGAAATGGAAGTTTGGGCCCTTGAAGCATATGGCGCAGCTCATAACTTGCAGGAATTGCTTACAGTAAAAAGTGATGACGTAGAGGGAAGGACAAAAATCTACGAATCGATGGTAAAAGGTGAAAATACATTAGAAGCTGGTACTCCTGCCTCCTTCGAGGTACTAGCGAATGAAATTGCCGGACTTGGGTTAAGTTTAAAATTAGAAAAGAAAAAAATGGAAGTTTTAAAAGAGTCGTAAAGGGGTTTATAAATGACAGATATAGTGTACGATAAAATTAATGAATATAGTTCCGTAAAAATATCACTTGCATCAGCAGATGATATACGAAGTTGGTCTTACGGTGAAGTAAAAAAGCCGGAAACAATTAATTATCGTACTTACAGAGCTGAAAAAGATGGATTGTTTTGCGAGCGTATATTTGGTCCTGAGCGTAATTGGGAATGCTTTTGCGGGAAATATAAAGGGATAAAACATAAAGGGATCATTTGTGACCGATGTGGTGTGAAGATCACTCATTCGCGGGTAAGAAGGAAGCGTATGGGACATATTAATTTGGCAGCACCAATTGTTCATATATGGTTCTTTAAAGCAATGCCATCGCGATTAGGGACCCTCTTGGGAATGAAGACTACATCTTTAGAAAGAATTATTTATTTCCAAGATTATGTGGTAATTGACCCGGGAAGCACGCCACTTAAAGAATACCAGATGCTCAGTGAAGAAGAATATAAAGTAAATAAAGAGAAGTATGGGGAACAATCCTTTAAGGCAGGGATGGGGGCTGAGTCGATACGGACGCTATTGCAAAATCTTGATTTGGTAACATTATCAAGTCAATTACGCGAGGAACTTAACCAGACGAAATCCAAGCAGCGTGCCAAAGAAATAATTAAGAGATTGGAAATAGTAGAGGCGTTTAGAGATTCTGGAAATAGACCGGAATGGATGGTATTAAGCGTTATACCTGTTATTCCACCCGATCTAAGACCGCTCGTTTTATTGGAAAGTGGAAATTTTGCTACCTCCGATCTTAATGATCTTTACAGAAGGATTATTAATAGGAACAACCGTTTAAAAAAGTTAATTGATTTAAACGCACCTGAAGTAATCATAAGAAACGAAAAAAGGATGCTGCAGCAAGCTGTTGATGCTTTATTTGATAATACCAGAGGCAAGCGCCCTGTGCTTGGTAGCAATAATAGGCCTTTAAAATCATTGACCGATATGATAAAGGGCAAACAAGGGCGCTTTAGAGAAAACTTACTTGGAAAAAGGGTTGACTATTCTGCACGTTCTGTGATTGTGGTAGGACCCGAACTAAAATTACATCAATGTGGTTTGCCAAAGAAGATAGCTTTGGAATTGTTTCAACCATTCATTATACGAAGATTAAAAGAACTAGGCCTTGCAGATACGATTAAAAGCGCTAAGAAGATGTTGGGCAGAAAGGATAAAGAAGTATGGGATATATTAGAAGAAGTAGTTAAAAGGCATCCTGTATTACTTAATAGAGCGCCAACACTGCATAGAATGGGTATTCAGGCTTTTGAACCTATCTTGGTAGAAGGTAATGCTATTAAGTTGCATCCTTTAGTTTGTCGTGGGTTTAACGCTGATTTTGATGGTGATCAGATGGCAGTTCATATACCGCTTTCAATAGAAGCACAGTCTGAGGCAGTTACCTTAATGTTATCTACGAATAATATTTTCTCGCCAGCTTCCGGCGACCCTATTATAACCCCGAGCCAGGATATCGTTTTGGGCTGTTATTATCTTACCGTAAATTTACAGGATGAACAGGATGTAAAGTATCCAAAGTTTATTGGATTTGAAGAAGTTCTTTATGCTCTGGCTGTTAAGAAGGTACATTTGCATACAAAGATTGAGATAAGATTACATCATGAAAAAATCATTAAGGATAGATTGGGTACTGAAGAGCCGAAAAATGGTTTGTGTAAAACTACGGTTGGGCGTGTTGTTTTCAATAAAATATTGCCACATGGGATGCCATTTTACAATTATACCTTAGATCAGAAAGGTATTAGCAGAATAATACAGGATTGCTATAAAATTTTGGGTAGAGAAAAGACGATTGGTCTATTGGATGATATAAAAGAGATAGGTTTTAAGGAGTGTACAAAGGCAGGGTTGTCATTTGCAATAACTGATGTAAAAATGCCTGTTAAAAAGCAGGATATCTTAGATAAAACGCAAGAGGAAATAGAGAAAATACAAAAACTATATAGGAAGGGTATAATTACAGAGGGTGAGAGGTATAACCAAATTATCGATACATGGACTTATGCCGGTGAAAGAGTTGCCGAGGAGATGTTGAACGAACTTAAAAATGACACGAGAAACGGAAGTCCCTATTTGAACCCTGTGTATTTAATGTCTGCATCCGGAGCAAGAGGTAGTTCTCAGCAATTAAGACAGCTTGCCGGTATGCGTGGTTTGATGGCGAAACCTTCAGGTAGAATTATAGAAACACCTATAAAGGCCAATTTTAGAGAAGGATTAGGGGTATTGGAGTATTTCAGTTCTACCCATGGAGCTAGAAAAGGGTTGGCTGATACAGCGTTAAAAACAGCAGATTCTGGTTATTTAACTCGAAAGCTAGCTGATGTTGCTCAGAATGTAGTTATAACTGCTCAAGACTGTGGTACTACGAATGGTATTACCAAGAGTGTAGTCTACCGCGGTGAGAAAGTCGAGGTGCCTTTAAGTAAGGTAATTGTCGGCCGTGTAGCTAGGAATAATATTGTAGACTTGGTCAAAGATGAGGTAATTATCAGAGAAAACGAGTTAATTACTGAAGAAAAAGCCAAAAGAATAGAATCAATGGGGTATGAGAAAATCAAAGTTAGATCACCTCTAACTTGTGAAATGTCTTTAGGACTCTGTGCCAAATGTTATGGGATGGATTTATCAAGAGGGCAATTTGTAGAAGAGGGAATGGCCGTAGGAATTATTGCAGCTCAGTCAATTGGTGAACCTGGTACACAGCTTACTATGAAGACATTCCATATCGGAGGTACTGCTACACGTTCAGTAGAAGAATCTGAGGTGAGAGCGAAACGCGCTGGTGTTGTAAAATACAGTAATTTGAATGTAGTAAAAAATCCGCAAGGGAAGAATGTTGCTATCAATACAAATGGAGAAATATTGCTTATAGATTCAAAGGGAAGGCAGATTGATAAGCATACCGTTGTATTAGGAGCAGAAGTATTGGTAAAGGAAAATGAAAGCGTTGTTGCGCATCAGGTACTAACAAGATGGGATCCCCATATGATCCCGATATTAACAGAAATGTCTGGCAAAATACGTTTTGAAGATATCGTGATTGGTAAAACTATGAGACAAGAGTCTGATGTATCGACCGGCGTTAAGCGTAAAGTAATTATGGAACATAAGGGAGATTTACATCCCCAAATTATCATAGAAGATGAAACAGGCAAAATATTAGGTCTATACCCGATTCCAGAAAAAGCACATATTGAGGTTGAAGAAGGTGAATTTGTTACTGCTGGAACATTGCTTGCGAAAACGCCAAGAGAGATTTCCAGGACAGAAGATATTACGGGAGGTTTACCTCGGGTTGCTGAAATTTTTGAAGCAAGAAAACCGAAAGATCCGGCAGTGATGAGTGAAATTGATGGTGTTGTAGAGGTAGGTGAAAAACGCCGTGGAAAACGCACTATCATGGTTAGGAGTGAAGCTGCTATGGAAATAGAGCACCTCGTACCGAGAGGAAAACATTTGAAGGTGCATAGAGGGGACCGTATTAAGGCTGGTAGTCCTTTGGTGGAAGGACCTCTTATCTTACAGGACATCTTAAGAATAAGTGGCGAAGAAGAGCTGCAGACTTATATGCTAAAGGAAGTTCAAAACGTTTATCGCTCTCAAAATGTACCGATTGATGATAAGCACATTGAAATTATTATTGGTCAGATGTTGAGAAAAGTGAAAGTGGATGATGTAGGCGATACAATTTTCTTACCTGGGCAGATTGTTGATAGGTTTAAATTTAAAAATGAGAATAAGAAAATAATCGAAAAGGGTGGAAAGCCTGCAACTGCAAAATCTTTGTTGATGGGTATAACAAAGGCCTCTTTGCAATCGGATAGTTTTATATCTGCTGCCTCTTTCCAGGAAACAACAAAAGTTTTGACAAGAGCGGCACTAGAGGGTAAAACGGATGGGTTAGTTGGACTGAAAGAAAATGTTATTCTTGGGCATCTTGTGCCAGCTGGCACAGGATATAAGACCTATTTGTCGCTTTCTGCTATACCAACGGAAACTGTTATCTCAAAAGAACTTGAAAAATCTAAAGATAAAGAATTAGTAATGTTAAGTTAATAAGGAGTGGAAAAATATATGCCGACAATAAATCAGTTAATTCGAAAAGGCAGAAAGATGGTTAAAAACAAAAGCAAGAGTCCTGATCTTGATAAGTGTGCTCAAAAAAAAGGAGTTTGTCTTCAGGTTATGACAAGAACACCAAAAAAGCCTAACTCTGCCTTAAGGAAAGTAGCTAGAGTAAGGTTATCTAATGGAAGAGAAGTGACTGCTTATATTCCAGGAGAAGGTCATAATTTACAGGAACATTCTATTGTTTTGGTGAGAGGGGGTCGTGTGAGAGACCTTCCTGGTATTAAATATCATATTGTTCGCGGGACGTTAGATTGTGCAGGTGTTGATGGTAGAAGGCGTTCTCGCTCTAAATATGGGACAAAGGTTCCCAAATAGGTTTCGTTGAAGGAGAATGTAGTTTATGGCGCTTGCATATAGGAGCACGGCAATATTTTTACAACCAGATATAAAATATAAAAGTAAGTTAGTCTCAAAAATTATAAATTGCCTTATGAGAAAAGGCAAAAAAAGTGTAGCAGAGAAGGTGTTTTATGATGCAATGGAAGCTATAGGAAAAAAGATGCCAGATATTGAATCTTTGGAAGTGTTTGAGATTGCGGTGAATAATGTAAAACCTTTGGTAGAAATTAAATCGAAACGTGTAGGCGGTGCAACATATCAGGTGCCGGTGGAGGTGCCAAAACAAAGACAGCAATCGTTAGCATTTCGTTGGATAATAGATGCTGCGAAAGGTAAAAAAGGACGTCCCATGTATCAACGGTTAGCTGATGAGTTGATAGATGCATATAAAAAGCAGGGCGCAGCTATAACGCAAAGAGAAAATACCCATAAGATGGCTGAGGCTAACAAGGCATTTGCACATTTTGCATGGTCGAAATTTTAATATTGATAGAGAAGTTTAATAATATAGGAAGTTTATAATATGAGTTTAGAAAAGATGAGAAATATTGGAATTGCAGCGCATATTGATGCCGGTAAAACAACAACTTCAGAACGCATACTATATTATACAGGCAGATCGTATAAAATGGGTGAGGTTCATGAAGGAACTTGTGTGATGGACTGGATGGAAGAGGAACAAAAACGTGGAATTACTATAACGGCTGCTGCAACGACATGTTTTTGGAATGATTATCAAATCAATCTTATTGATACCCCAGGTCACGTGGATTTTACTGTAGAAGTGGAACGCTCACTTCGAGTTCTTGATGGTGCCGTTTGCGTTTTTTGTGGTGTTGGTGGTGTTGAGGCACAATCAGAGACGGTGTGGCGTCAAGCTGATAGGTATAATGTGCCGAGAATCTGTTTTGTAAATAAGATGGACCGTACAGGGGCTGATTTTTTAAAGGTTGTGAATGAGATTAACGAAAGATTAGGAATTAAGGCGATTCCTATTCAATTACCTATTGGTAAAGAACAAGGGTTTAAAGGTGTTATTGATCTTGTAAAGATGAAAGCTATGGTATATTCGGATGATGTAGATAAATTAGGGGTTAATTTCTCAATAGAAGAAATTCCTGAAGAGTATAAGAAAGATGCCGAAATTTACCGTGAGAAGATGATTGAGGGGTTAGCTGAGCAGATTGATTGGTTGACTGAGAAGTTTCTCAATAATGAAAAAATAACGAATGAAGAAATACAAAAAGCTATCCGTGAAGGAACGATTGATTTAAAATTCGTACCGGTAATGTGCGGTTCTGCATTTAAAAAGAAAGGGATACAGCTAGTTCTTGATGCAGTATGTGATTACTTACCTTCCCCGCTTGATAAGAAAGCGGTTGTCGGTACAAATCCTGATAACAATGAAGAGGTATCAAGAAAGCCGTTATCAACAGAACCTTTTAGTGCTTTGGCTTTTAAAATTGCATCCGATAAACATGGTGACCTTACTTTCATAAGGGTCTATTCCGGGAAAGTAACAGCAGGGTCAAGGGTTATAAATTCTGGTAAAGATAAAAAAGAGCTGATAAGTCGTATTTATAAAATGCATGCTAATACTAGAGAACAAATTGAGGAACTTTCCGCTGGTGATATAGGCGCTGTAATTGGTTTAAAGTATACGGTAACAGGAGATACTCTCTGTGATCAAGATCAACCTATAGTACTTGAGAAAATGGAATTTCCTGAGACTGTTATATCGATGGCAATCGAACCGAAGACGGATGCAGAGAAAGAAAAACTCGGGACAGTTTTGTCCAAATTAGCTAAAGAAGACCCCACCTTCAGAACACATATGGATAAAGAAACTGGGCAGTTAATTATTTCTGGTATGGGCGAACTTCACCTGGAAGTAATTAAAAATAGAATGTTGAGTGAGTATAAGGTTGATGCCAATGTTGGTGCCCCAAAAGTATCTTATAGGGAAACCATAGGCAAAAAGGTTGAGGTTGAAGGTAAATTTATTCAACAAACCGGTGGTCACGGACAATACGGGCATGTCTGGATTACATTAGAACCATTTAAAGGTGAAGAACCAGTAACTTTTGAAGATGCAATTGTTGGAGGTAAGATTCCCAAACAATATATAAGATCCGTGGAAAAAGGAATCAGGGAAACTGCTGCTACCGGTGTAGCAGGTGGATATTCACTCATTGATATAAAAGTTACTTTAACGGACGGTTCAACGCATCCTGTAGACTCATCCGACTTGGCTTTTTATACTGCCGCCAGCATTGCGCTGAGGAAAGGTGTTGAAATGGCAAAGTCAATACTTTTGGAGCCAATAATGTCTTTTGAAATTGCTGTGCCAGAGCAGTATATGGGTGATGTAATTAGCGAAATTCATAGTCGCAGAGCTAATATCATTGAAATGGGCACGAGAGGTAACCTTAGGATAATTAAGGGTAACGTACCACTTGCTGAGATGTTTGGATATGCAACAGTATTACGATCTATTACTCAAGGAAGAGGTACGTATACAATGGAACCGTTGGAATATAGACCTGCACCTGCAAAGGTGTTCAGTAGTGTTGCATAAGATAATTTAAAAATAAAAATCGGAGGTTTCATCGATGGGGAAGGAAGTATTTAAGCGGACGAAGCCGCATGTGAATGTAGGTACGATAGGGCATGTTGATCATGGTAAGACGACGTTGACGTCGGTAATTACG